>NZ_DATCTF010000012.1 GCF_036568125.1 Magnetovibrio sp. | reverse complement strand
GATCACCGCGCTGCCGCTGTAGAGCAGGTCGATGGACAGGCCACTGGCAACGGCGCTGTAATCGGCCGTGTCGGTGCCGTCGCCGCCGTCAACCTGGTCGGCAGCCGTATCGCACATCATGGTGTCGTCGCCCGCACCGCCTTTTAAGATGTCGTTTCCGGTACCGCCATCAAGATAGTCGTTGTCGGCACCACCTGACAGGATGTCTTGTCCTGCATTGCCGTAAATTGCTTGAGGTCCGCCACCCGCAGTAATGACATCGTTCTGGGCTCCTCCTGCGAGGGTCGGGGTTTGTGCGGTAAGGCCGCTTGATGTAAAGCGCTGAAGATCAACACCCAGCAGGCTTGAGTCGGGCGTCGACCACGCCACTGCGAACCCTCCATCGCTCAGTGCGCCGACTGTGGACGAGGTTTGGTCGCCGAGCATGGTGGTGTTGACTTGAAACTCCGAACCGACAGGATTTCCAGATGCGTCATAGCGTTGACCGAAAACGCCGAATCCGCCCGAACCCGCAGTGGCTTCGCCCGTTTGGGACGTCCAAGTGATGACGAAACCACCGTCGGAAAGGGATACCACCGACGGGTCAATCTGTAATCCAACGGTGTTGGTGTTGACTTGAAATTCCGTTCCGACAGGGTTTGCGGATGGGTCGTAAAGTTGACCGTATACACCGGCTGAATTCCCGTCCTGGTTTGCAGACTGCCACGTAACGACAAAACCGCCGGTCGACAAACTTGCGACCGCGGGGCGTTCTTGAGAGCCTGCGGTGAATGTATTGATCACAAATTCAGTCCCGTTGGCGCTGCCGTCGGCATTGAACCGTTGCGCGTAGATCCCAAGACCGTCGCTATCTTGTCCATTGGATTGCCAGACGACCACAAACCCACCACCGGAGAGCCCCGCAACGGATGGGGTGGCCTGGTCATCGGTGATATAGGTGTTGATCAGGAATTCGCTCCCGGCCGCATTGCCGTTCACATCGTAGCGTTGGCCGTAAATACCATTGCCCGTGACGGGGTGATCTTGGCGGAACGATTCCCAGGCCACCACATAACCACCATCGGACAAACTCGCCACCGAGGAGGAATCCTGATCGGCCAGGGTTGTGGTGTTGATCCGAAATTGTGCCCCAACCGTTGCACCGGATGCCGTGAAGCGTTGACCATAGACACCATTGCCGTCACCGTCTTGACCGTCCGAATTCCAGGTGACCACGAAACCGCCATCTAAAAGTGCGGCGATCGAGACATCGCGTTGGGAGTTGAGGGTGGAGGAATTGATGCGAAATTCTGAATCGATTTCATACCCCGTCGTATCGTAGAGTTTTCCATAGACGCCGTAGTTGTTGCCGTCTTGACCGTAAGAAGACCACGCGATGGCGAAGCCACCTCCCGAAAGTCCGGCTAAGGCTGGCCCCATTTGATAACCGCTGGAATATTCGTTAACCCGTGTTTCACCGTAATTGGAAAGGGACGCGGTAATGTCCCCATCTGTAAAGGACATGGTCTCGATCGCGGCGAGCATGTCGGTGCCGTCATCGCCGCTCGCCGACGTTTCTGTATCGGTGATGCTCCACCCCGAACTGTTTGACGAAAAAACGTAGCCGGACATTGTGCCGCTAAAAGTGGCTGTGTCCGTTCCCGCACCTCCGCTTATGGTATCGGACCCCACACCGCCGGTTAAAGTATCATTGCCGCCGCGGCCATCCATAAGGTCATTACCCGCACCGCCACTTATTACGTTGGGGCCTGCATCGCCAGCAATAGCGTCAGCACCGCTGCCGCCGACGACATTTTCGATGTTGATCAAGGTGTCGTTGTCGATATCGATACCACTTGCGATGCCGGTGGCGAGACTGATGTTCACTGGATTGGTGGCGCTGGAATAGATGATGGTATCGATGTCGTCACCGCCATCGTAAATATCGTTTCCGAGGCCTTCTCCACCGACCAGCGTATCGTTGCCACCGCCACCGCTTAGGGTGTTGTCACCGGCATTTCCGGTCATGACATTGTTTAGCGCATTGCCGGTACCGGACGTTCCGCCACTACCCGTCAGGGTCAAGTTATCGACGTTAGCCGGCAAGGTGTAGGTGACGGACGTTTTGACCGTGTCGATGCCTAGGCCAGATTGTTCCTGTACTTGGTCGTCAACATTATCGACGATATAGGTGTCGTTGCCGCCGCCGCCGGCCATGATGTCGGCGCCGGTCCCGCCATCCAGAAAATCGGAATTGTTGCCGGAGGTTATGGTGTCGTTACCGCCGCCGCCATAACCGTAATTAATGCCATTCCCCAAATTCATCGTGTTGTTGATGGGGCCGCCGTAGGAGATGTCGTTGGCATCGCCGAAGCTGCCGTTTCCGTCGCCGATGTAACTGACCAGCGTGGTGGGGTCTGAAGGTCGTGGCCCCATTGTCGGCACGCCGGATTGGTCGCCCCAGGCGCCGAATTGGACTGCTGGGTTGGCGCCGGTGCTTGTAGATGAGATTCCCAAATACATCTTCAAGGCGTCGAACGGAGCCCCAGGCAGGCCGACGGCACCGGCGGCGGCTTTCAAGGAATCGATGACAATCTCGCCGCCGACGTTTTGGATTTTATCCCAATAGGCATCGACTTGAGCTTGGCTCGCATTGGTGCCGCCTGCGGTGTCGATGATCAGTTGCATGCCTTCGCCGACCAGTTTCCAGGCCTTGTCAACGTTGGCGATCATCGTTTCTCCGAACGAGAGGCTGTTTTGTGCGGCTGTCGCATATGCACCAGCTTCGGTAGGAATACTGGCTTTGAAAATATCCCAGAGCTTATTGTCGAGGACACTTTTGGTTTCGTTCTTGAGGATCGTGATGGCGGAGCTTTGCACAAATGAGGTGACCCCGCCGCTCAGGCTTGTCGACAAGTCAGGGAGAGTCGAAACGCTACTGTTGATGATGTCGCCGACGATCGTAACCCCCGTGGGCAACGTCAGCGGATTGATCGGGTTGGTGGGATCAATGGTCAGAGGGGTGTCAGGCGTAGCAATGGTTTGATCGCCAAAATTGATTGCGCCAATCGTTGACGTTCCGACGATTGCGGTACCGGTATCGTTGAGTGTGCCGCTATAGCTGGCGGTGCCCGCTGGGGTGCCCATGGTGAATGAAAAATTGGGAAAGGTGCCGGTCAGCGGCGCGCTGCCGCTAAAGCCATCGCTGATGGAACCATATGCGGTGCTTGCGGTATACGTCACGGTCACGGTCACAGTGCCGGAAACGTTGCCCCCCGCATCCGCCGCAAACGACCCACTGTACGAGCCGCTGTAATTGTAAGAGACCGATATGGACGACGGAATGGGAACGCCTTCGCCAAAGTCACCGGGCTGAATGCCGAGGCTGGCCGTACTGACACTCAAAGACCCAGCGCCACTGAGACCACTGCTAAATCCACGGTTTGAAATCGGTAGCGTTACCATGATCACACCCCGCTAGGTGTCTTACTTGCTCACCTGTTTCCTGGCCTCCTCAAAGTCCCCATTCATCACCTGCCAAACGCCACCTCCGGACTTTCCATGAGAGGATAGCCAAGGTCGAAAAAGTAAACACTATCTAGTCATATTATACGCCTATTAGCCCTTTGGGTCATGAATGCGTTGCCTGCATTGACGTGAAGGTTCGTTGCTTTTCCTAGTTAGGGCGCAAAAGCTTTCGAATGATGCTGCGCATGCGCCCCTCGTTCCCGATTTCCAGGAGCGGGAACGAGGGGCGCTCTGCGCCTATGGCACAGTTTCGGCACAGTCGGCCTAACTGTCATAGGTGAAAATAGGCGTAAGGCATTGAGAAAATGGCGCAGTCGGCGAGATTCGGACTCACGGCTCAAATCCTGAATGCCAAATGCTTACCTCTGGTCCCAACGACGATGCATCCAAAGCTAAAATATCGGAGTTGCTGCACACATAACTGCAGCCTCTCCAGGTGGGCCAAGGTATGATCCTACATTGGAGCAGATGAACGAAAATCGATAGGAATGTTATCTGGCTTTGCCAGACATGTTCCAAGCTTATTGATATTGGCACCTTGCCTGAATGGGGTTTGTGTCACGCGCTCTGAGGGGTGCATTTACAACGCCACGGCGGCCCCATCACTACGGGGGTCGCTGGCCCCTTCGAAGGCACCGTAACGGCTGACGCTCACCGCACCGGCATGGCCCATGGTGCTGGTGAACGGCTCTAACAGTTCGACATCATGCCCGGCGGCGATCAAGCGGTTGATTAAGGCGTCATCGAAACGACTTTCCAACTTCAGACTGGTGGTGTCGTCCCCCCAGGTGCGGCCCAACAACCAACGTGGTGCGGTGATGGCTTCTTGCAGGGGAACCCCGTACATCACATGGCGTGAGAATACGGCCGCTTGGGTTTGCGGTTGGCCTTCGCCGCCCATGTTGCCATACGCCAGCGTGCGGCCATCTTCCAACCGCGCCAACGCCGGGTTGAGGGTGTGAAACGGTCGCTTCCCCGGTTCCAAGGTGTTGGGATGCGCGGGGTCGAGCGAAAAGCTCATGCCGCGATTTTGCCACACCACACCGGTGCCCGGCACCACCACCCCGGAACCATATTCCCAATAGGTGCTTTGAATGAAACTCACCACGCGCCCACTTTGATCGGCGGCCCCCATCCAAATGGTATCGCCGGGTTTGGGCACATACGGCCATGGTATGGCATGGCGCATGTCGATGTTTTTGGCGCGTGCGTCCAAGAAATCCGATTTCAGCCATGACGCTGCATCGACACTCATGTGCGCAGGGTCTGTGACGTGCGCGTTGCGCAACATAAATGCCTGCTTGGTGGCTTCGACCAAACCGTGGATGTGTTCAAAGCTTTCACCCACCTTCACGCCAAGGCGTTCGAACAACGCCAAGATCATCAGCGACGAAACCCCCTGGGTCGGCGGCGGCATGTTGTAGATGCGCCCACAGTTCAAGCCCACCGATAACGGTATACTGCACATGGCGTGATATGCCTCGAGATCTTCCAAGCGCACGAAACTACCGGCGCGTTGCAAACCGTCGGCCAAGCTGCGCGCTATGTCGCCGCGATAAAAATCGTCCAGCCCGACTTCACCCAAGTGCTCCAGCGTCGCTGCCAAATCAGATTGTTTCAACGCAGCGCCTTCGACCAAGACGTCGCCTTTGGCACTGCAATAGGTATCAACAAAGCCAGAAACGGCTTTGAGCTCATCCAGCTTTTCGTGCGTCAGCTGTTCTTGACCCTGCGTCACCGACACGCCGCCGCACGCGTGGGCGATGGCCTCGGCCAAGAGGTCGCTGAGCGGCATGGCTTTGCCCCAGCTGGATGCGGACTCGAGCGCCGCGGCCCATCCGCCGATTGTGCCCGCCACTGTCAAAGCAGCGTGGGCTCCGCGTGCAGGGATGGCTTCATAGCCTGCTTCTTTATATGCATCGCGGCTCGCCAACTTGGCTGCGGGTCCGCAGGCATCAATGCCGATGGGTTCTTTGCCAGGTTCGGAAATGATCCAAAAGCCATCGCCACCGATGGAATTCATGTGCGGATAAACCACGGCGATGGCAGCAGCGGCGGCGACCATCGCCTCAACGGCGTTTCCGCCTGCGCGCAAAACATTGGCTCCGGCCTCCGCCGCCAAATGATGCGGGGCGGAGATCATGCCGTTTCGACCGTGCTTGGTGTAAATCATGGGGGAAGTCCGTTATCCAAAAAACACGCTGTAAAACATACGCAAAGATGTGAGCAACAAAAAGAAAGCAAACGCTTTGCGCAAATTGGCCGGGTTGATGGTGTGCGCTAGTTTCACCCCCACCGGGGCCATCACCATGGTCGCAGGCACGATCAACGCGAAACCCAGAAGATTAGCATAGCCCAAACTGCCGGGCGGCAGGTCGGGATGGCCCAGCCCACTGAGAATGAACGAGACCGACCCCGGCAACGCAATGATTAAGCCGATGGCTGAGGCCGTGCCGACGGCGCGGCGGATCGGGTAGTTGAATGCGGTCAAGATCGGCACGCTCAAGGTTCCACCGCCAATGCCCATCACCACCGAAAACATCCCCACCACCAACGCCATGGCGTGGCGCGCGATGCCGGTTGGCAAGGTTTCGGACAGGATCATGCCTTCTTTGCGAAAGGCCATGTTGATGGCGACCAAGATGGCCACAGCGGCAAAGATCAAGGTCAACACCTCGCCTTTCGCAACCGCACCGAAAGAAGCCCCAACAATGACGCCGACGAAGATGGTCGGCCCCCACGATTTCAGCAGCGCAAAATCGACCCCGCCGCGCTTGTGGTGAGAACGCGCGGAGATGATCGATGTGGGGATGATGGTCGCCAACGATGTGCCGACCGCCAAGTGCATCAACACGCTGTCTTCAACGCCTAAAAAGGGGAACAGCAAAAACAGCACCGGCACGATGACGATCCCGCCACCAACACCGAGCAAGCCCGCAAGCACCCCGGCGATCGCGCCGGTGATCAGCAATGCGCCCGCGAAGCTCAGATAAAACAACGGATCGGCAAGTACGGTTTCAAGCATGTTTCGATCCTACCAACCGATGACGTCAGGCAACCAGGTCGCCAATTCGGGGAACATAAACAATGCCACCAGCCCCAACATCTGCAAACCGATGAACGGAATGACGCCGCGATAAATATCGCCGGTGGTGATGCCCGGGGGTGCGACACCTTTCAAGAAGAACAGCGCCCAGCCAAACGGTGGTGTGAGGAATGAGGTCTGCAAATTCATCGCTACCAAAATCGCCAACCACACCATGTTGACATCGGTTCCGGCGAACACCGGCAAGAACATCGGCAGCGCGATGTAGGAGATTTCAATCCATTCGAGGAAAAAGCCCAGCACGAAAATCACCGCCATCATAAACAGCAAGTCGGCCATTTCTCCACCGGGAATGAATTCGAACATTTGCGCTACCAAACCTTCGCCGCCAAGACCGCGAAAGGCCAACCCAAAGGGCTGTGCGCAGATGAGGATGAAGAACACCATGGCCGAGGTCAGCAGTGTGGACTTACACACCTCCATCAAGGTGCTCCAACTCAATCGCCGTCCTAGCAACGCCAAGATGATCGAACCGAACGCCCCCATCGAAGCGGCCTCGGTCGGTGCGGCGATGCCGCCGACGATCGAACCCAACACCGCAAAGATCAAAATCAGCGGCGGAAAAACAACTTTGAACAATTTGACGATCAAATCCTTACGGGCCAATTCGTCACGTTCTTCTTGGGGAATGGCCGGGGCCATGTGGGGAAAGAAATAACCGATCGCCAATAGATACAGCGCCAAGATGCCCGCCAGCATCAAGCCCGGCACCATCGCGGCGGCAAACAGCGTGCCCACCGAAAGCCCCAAAATGTCGGCCAACAAAATCAACACCAAGCTGGGCGGAATGATCTGGCCCAAGGTTCCTGACGCGCAGATCGTGCCACATGCCAAACCCTTGTTGTAACCGCGTCGTACCAATGGCCCCAGGGCCAACAGGCCGACCGTCACAACAGTCGCGCCGACGATGCCCGAAGACGCGCCCATCAGCACGCCGACGATCACAATCGCCAAGCCCATGCCGCCGCGCACTCGGCCCATGGCGTGACCGATGACATCGATCAAATCTTCGGCCATGCGCGATTTTTCCAGCATCACGCCCATGAAGATGAACAGCGGCAGAGCCAGCAGCGTGTAATTCGTCACCACGCCGTGGATGCGTCCTGGTAACAAACCAAACAAGCTGGTGCCAAAGCCGAGGTAGCCGAAGGTCAGTCCCGACACCGCCAGCGAGATGGCCACCGGCACACCGATCACCAACAGCGTGAAAAAGCCGCCGACCATACCGATGGCCAGTAATTCCATTTCCGTCATTTTCTAAATTCCTGTTAGCCAGGGACGTGGGTGCTGTGTTCAACATGCTGCCGCCTGGCTTCGCGGGCGCTGACGGCGGCATGACCAAAGTGCAGAACCACCGACAGCGCTTGCGACACCGATTGCAACGCCAGCAAACCGAAGCCTAAGGGGATGAAGGCCTTCAACACCCAGCGATAGGGCAATCCACCGGGATCGGGTGAACCTTCCATCAGACTGAAGGAGTGTTCGATGTAGCTCATCGACAACACCACGATGATCACCGAAAACGCCGCCATGAGGAGAGCGGAGAACAGATCGACGATCTGTTTGCCACTCTCGCTCATGCGGTCGTAAAGAAAGTCGACGCGCACATGTTCACCCTTGCGCATGGCATACGACATGCCGATCAAGGCGATGGGCGAAACCAGGTGCCATTCCAATTCCTGGATACCTACCGATCCAGCATTGAACAGGTAACGGGCGAACACATTGCCCGCGACCACCAACACCAAAGCCAACCCACACCAAGACGCGAATCGTCCGGCCCATTCGACCGGCAGGCTGAGGCCGAATTCCAAGCGTTCGAGGATGTGCAAATTGCGCGTGACCATCTTTACCGGTTCCTTCGCTTAAGACGAGATCAAGCCGTGATATGGCTTTTCAGAGATCGACGCCCAGCTGCGATGCTTGTCGCGGAACGCCATGAAGTGATCGTGGACCTTCTTGGTCAGCGGATCGGCGGCGGACTTTTCAGCCAGCACTTCGTCGGTCAGTTTCTTGAGCTGCATCACCACGTCGTCGGGCAGGGTTTGTGCAATCACGCCTTCGTTGGTGACCAGGTCGGTCAGCGCATCGGCGTTGTTGGCTTCGCTCCACGCGTGGCTGTCGAGGTTGCACGCCTGAGCGCACGATCGCACGATCGCTTGCAAGTCGGCGGGCAGGCTTTCCCAGGCTTTCTTGTTGATCATCAATTCGGTGACGTTGGACGGCTCATGCCAACCGGTGGTGTAGTAGTACTTGGCGGCTTTATGCAGCCCCATACGACGATCTTGATAGGGGCCAACAAACTCAGCAGCATCGATCACGCCACGTTCCAAGGCGGGGAAAATCTCGCCGCCCGGCAACAGCTTCACGTTCACGCCGAGCTTTTCATACACTTTGCCCGCAAGACCCGGGATGCGCATTTTTAAGCCGTTGAAATCTTCCACCGAGTTGATCGGTTTCTTGAACCATCCGGTCATCTGCACGCCGGTGTTGCCCATCGGCATCGCCACCAAACCATAGTCGGCATACACTTCGTTCCACAGTTCCAAACCGCCAGCGTGATACATCCACGCATTCACGCCTTGGAAGTTCAAGCCGAACGGCACGGTGGTGAAATATTGTGCAGCAAAAATTTTGCCCGCCCAATAATACGCGTTGCCAGCGTTCATTTCGATGGTGCCCGAACGCACGGCGTCGAAGCCTTCTTTGGGCGGAATCAATTCGCCGGCGGCGAAGTGGTGGATGTTCAAACGACCACCCGACATTTCTTTGACGCGGTTGCAAAAATCAGAAGGGCTGCCCGGTCCAACCGTATAGAATGGTGCCCCGGCGGGGTACATGTTGGTCATTTTCCAATTGAAGGTATCTTTAGCCTGAGCAATCGCCGGTGCGGCCAACGTGCCGGTTGCCGCTGCGCCAACCAAAGAGGCTTTGAGAAATTCACGACGTTTCATGGAACGCTTCATGGGGGGATCCTCGTTTTCCAACGTTTGATGTTTGCGCGCTTGCTGCGCGCTCATTCACTCGATCCTTCACTAGCAAACGCTGTGCCAGAATAATTATCGTTTAAACTCAACATGTTGACGTTTTCCAATCCTTATGAATGCCTATTGTGTATGCACAGAAAAATAATTGCCTATTTAATAATCATAAATGCTTCATTTGCGATGAGTCGCATTATATGTTTTTGTTTTTATTAATATTTTTAATTTATCTTTAGCGAACTACATGTATACAAAATGTTTTCTCATCCCTTTGTATTCCTCTGCCGCCTGCGTAAACTGGTGGGACGGAAAAAAGGATTCGCCAGTGCTCAAGACCAAACGCACATCGTTAAAGGAAAACACCGCAGAGCGGTTGTGCCGTGCCCTGGAAGACGACATCGTCACCGGACACCTGCTGCCTGGCGCGCATTTGGAAGAATTGGCGCTGGCAGAACGCTTCCAAGTTTCACGCACCCCGGTGCGTGAAGCGTTGCAAAGATTGGTGACGGCTGAGCTCGCCGAAAAGCGCCCGCGCCGTGGCGTGGTGGTGGCGCAAATCTCAGAAGAGCGATTGCGTTTGATGTTTGAGGCGATGGCGGAGTTGGAAGCCACATGCGGGCGGTTGGCGGCGCAGCGCATGACGCCGGGCGAGCGCAAAGAGCTCGCCGCCCTGCATGCGCACCTCAGCAAGATCGTGAGCGCCGGTGATGCGGAACGATACATCGCGCTCAATCGCACATTTCATGACCTTATCTATCAAGGTACGCGCAACGATGTTTTGGTCGGCCTTAGCCGTAGTATCCGCCTGCGCGCCGCACCATACCGGCGCGTGCAGTTTAACAACCTTAAACGATTGGCATCATCCCATGCTGAACACGGCGCCATCGTTGAGGCCATACAGCAAGGCGACGCCCAAGCATCAGCAGACGCTCTTTTTCGCCACATCATGTCTGTTCAAGAAGAGACGCTGGCGTTTGTGAGCTCCATGCCGCATTGAGTTTAAGTGTACTATCCGCTTTAGCACGATGTTTTCGGATTTAGCCTGCTTAGAACGTGATGACACTATGAGCTGACCTTGAAATAGGTCTGCCAATCACCCCCGCGAAAAGGGTGCGATGTGCTGCTAACAGAGATTAGGAGCTCTGTTGGCGCTGGATAGCGTACAGACCCATTTTGCTACACTGAGGGGTGGCGCATTTGGCCTCCGTGCTTGTAATCGCGAGGGTTGCTGATCCTGCAAATAGGTGATTAAGGCCTTGGTAATTAAGAAAATTTAAGAGCTGAAAAAGCAATCTCTTCAGCTTCCCCTATGCTTTCTCAAAGGGAAAGGGCCTAGCTGTAAATTTAGCTAAGCTCTTGATATTGATGGCGCACCCGGCGTGATTCGAACTCACGACCTCTGCCTTCGGAGTGTGGCTGTTCGAATTAAATGCCAATTAAATCAAAGCGTTGTTCGGGTGCTGTTGTGCCGTTTTCTGAATAAAGCAGATTAAAGGAGACTGAATCGGAGTGGGGGTGGCACAGTTTCGGCACAGCTTAACTTTTAGGTCACGGTAAAATCGGTGGCATCGAGGTCGGCGAGGCTCACGTTTGTCAGCGTGATTTCCATGTCCACGGTGGCATCGCCGTTGGTGTCGATTTGCAACAGATCGGTGCCGTCGTCGAAGCGCGCTTCGGTGTTGTTGCCGCCGGTGAACGCGCCCGCGCCCAGCCAGTTGAAGATGCCGGTGAGCATGCCGCTGAGGTAGATGTCTTCGTTGGCGTCAGTGGCATCGAAATCCAAAATGACATCTTTCGCCGCAGACGTGCTGTCCGACGTCGACGTGTAACGGAAGATATCGGACCCCGCCCCGCCCATGCAGGAATCCGCCCCTGCACCACCGCTCAAGGTGTCGTTGCCAGCCCGGCCGTTGAGCCAATCGTTGCCCGCGCCGCCGCTGATGACGTTGGCGTCGTTGGTGCCGGTGAGGGTGTCGTTATGATCGGAACCGACCACGTTTTCGATGTTGGCGAAGGCGCTGCCGCCGTAGATCATGTCGAGGTTCAACGCGGATCCGGCCCAGGCGTAGTTGGCGGTGTCGATGCCGGTGCCGCCATCGACCCGGTCCAAGGCGGAATCGCAGATCAAGGTGTCGTCGCCCGCGCCGCCGTTGAGGGTGTCGGCCCCGGCGCGGCCGTTGAGCCAATCGTTGCCCGCGCCGCCGCTGATGACGTTGGCGTCGTTGGTGCCGGTGAGGGTGTCGGCATGATCGGAACCGACCACGTTTTCGATGTTGGCGAAGGCGCTGCCGCCATAGATCATATCCAGGTTCAGGGCGGATCCGGCCCAGGCGTAGCTTGCGGTGTCATTGCCGGTGCCGCCATCGACCCGGTCCAAGGCGGAATCGCAGATCAAGGTGTCGTCGCCCGCGCCGCCGTTGAGGGTGTCGGCCCCGGCGCGGCCGTTGAGCCAATCATTACCCGCTCCGCCGGAGATGACGTTGGCGTCGTCGGTGCCGGTGAGGGTATCGTCATGATCGGAACCGACCACGTTTTCGATGTTGGCGAAGGCGCTGCCGCCGTAGATCATGTCGAGGTTCAACGCGGATCCGGCCCAGGCGTAGTTGGCGGTGTCGATGCCTGTGCCGCCGTCGACGCGGTCGAGGGCTGAATCGCACACCAAGGTGTCGTCGCCCGCGCCGCCGTACATGGTGTCGTTGCCCGCCCGGCCGTTGAGCCAATCGTTGCCCGCGCCGCCGGAGATGACGTTGGCGCCATCGGTGCCGGTGAGGGTGTCGTCATAGCCCGTGCCCACCACGTTTTCGATCGATGTCACCGCGCTGCCGCTGTAGAGCAAGTCGATAGACAGCCCACTGGCAACGGCACTGTAATCGGCGGTGTCGATACCTTCGCCACCATCGACTTGGTCGGCAGCCGAATCGCACATCATGGTGTCGTCGCCCGCACCCCCGCTCATGATGTCGTCGCCCGCACCGCCATCAAGGACGTTGTTGGCCGCATTGCCCGTCAATCTGTTGGCCGCAGCATTCCCCGTTAAGTTGGCCGAAGCGTTACCTTGGAGGATGGCAAATTCTATGTTATCCGGCAAAGTCAATGCGATGGATGTGTATACACTGTCGGTGCCCCCATTTGAGCCTTCGATCACGATGTCTCCTACATCGTCGACATAATAAATATCATCGCCATCTCCACCACCAAGTATATCAGCGCCCGCGCCGCCGTTAAGAACGTCATTGCCAATGGTACCGACTATGGTGTCTTGACCCGAGGTGCCTGTGGCGATGGGCGTGTTTTGGGCCAAAACCGTGATGTTGATGTTGTCGATACCGACGTCGGTCTTACTGCTTCCGTAACGGAAGGTATCGTTTTGCATCTCTCCGATGAATATCTGATCAAAACCGTACTTGGGTAGAAAGGAATGTCCAAGCAGCTGATAAAATACACTGCCATCTGGTTTGGTTACGGACAAAGCAGCCTGGCTTGCGCTTGCATCATATTCAAGTTTCACGTGATACCACGTGTTGAGCGTCACCGTTACGGGGTTCGAGTGACTATCGTTTAGGGTTCTGAGGTTGAACCACGAAGGGACACGGTCAGCCCAGTTGACCGTAAAAGCCGAAGATAAGGAGGTCGCGTAATTAGTTGCGGTATTCGTTGATGGATTAATTGGGGTCTGGCTAGAATCCATGAAGTAGATTCCGGGGTAATTGCCCCAGGTCGTGTCGATGGGATTGAAATCGAATTCGATTTTGAAATTCTGATCCGTATTGACTTTTTGGAAGGTTGGGCTGATTCCGACAGCGGCCCAATTGGCCCAATAATCCCAGACCGAGGCTTTATAGTATCCACCCGATTGCCCACCCGTTGATTGCCAACCTACGGTGCTGCCAAAATTTGCCGTGTTGGTGGAAACCACGCTGGTGTAATTCGGATTGGTATCAAAATTTTCAGCGTAAACGACCGTATCCGTCGTAGCTTGCCCGGCCGTTACATTGACGGTGACCGTGGCACTGTCGAACTTGCCCTTAGGATCAACCGTCGTATAGGTGAACGTATCTTGACCGGTGAACCCAGCTTTTGGGACATAGAATACGGTTGATGCACCTTGCGCGATAAGAACACTGCCGTTGCTGCCACTTGTTGTGCCGCTGATGGTCAGAGCATCGCCGTCAGGGTCCGTGTCGTTGGCCAGTACATCAATTTTGACGAAATTTCCAGCCGTAGTGCTCGCGGTGTCATTGGTCGCGACGGGGGCTTGGTTTGGGTCTGTGACGGTTACGTTTACGGTGGCGGTGTTGGTAAGCCCGCCTGGGTCGGTGACAGTGTATGTAAATGAGTCTTGGCCGATATATCCGGCGTTCGGCGTATAGGTGACGGACTGCCCGCCCGCAGCAATCACGACCGTGCCGTTCGTGCCATTGGTTTTTCCGCCGATGGTCAGGGTGTCGTTATTGGCGTCCGTATCATTTGCCAACACATTGATGCCGACGGCCGTCCCTTGGGAGGTGGTGGCCGTGTCGTCCGTTGCCACCGGCGCGACATTTGCCGCTGCGACATTCACGGTCACGGTTGCCGTGTTCGTTTTTCCGCCTGGGTCGGTGACGGTATAGGTAAATGTATCCTGACCAACATAACCGGCGGTGGGCGTGTAGGTCACTGATGAGCCGTTCGCGGCAATCGAAACGGTACCGTTGGTTCCATTGGTCTTGCCGCTGACGGTCAGCGTGTCATTGTCGGCGTCCGTGTCGTTGGCGAGGACATCGATGGTGACTGGGATGTCGAGGTAAGTCGATGATGTGTCGTTGTTCGCTACCGGTGTTGTGTTGGGGTCGATGACGGTAAACGTGGCCGTGGCGGTGCTGGATGCAGTGCCGTCGCTGACGGTGTAATTGAAGCTCGCCGTTCCGACGAAGCCGGTGGTGGGGGTGAAAATAACATGTCCGCTGGGATCGACGACCGCCGTCCCGCCGACAAAGTTCGATACGCCGGTGATGGACAACGTATCCGCCACATCGAGGTCTAGGTCGTTCGCCAACAGAGACAGCTTATTTATGGCGCTGGGGGTGTTGAGATAGACGTTACCGATTGTGTCGTTGTTTGCAGTTGGTGCGGAATTGCCAACCGTATACGTAAAACTAACTGTGTTACCCGTCAGTCCGTAATCGCTGGCCGTTGCCCTAAATGTAAAGCTGTCGCCCTTAACGGCATTTGATATTGCAAGCCAGTCTGTCCCAGTAAAAGAACCATAACCAAACGTGAGTGAAGCCTGGGGTGCCAAGGCTTTGCCGAGAATGGTAACCAACCCAGCTTGGGTCGTGGCGTTGCTTAGGGTAAGAGTTAGATTGATTTTGTCGCTGTTGGGGTCGGTTGCCGAAAATACAGGCGTTGGGGTCGTGTCTACGGTTCCTAGAAAACTTGGACTGTTGACGGACACGGTCGGTGCAACCGCTTTATCTGGCGCATAGGTCCTAGCAACCACAGATCCGTTTGTTTGCCTATAAGCACCATTTGAATAAACAATTGGATGGATTTCGAATTGGTTGGATCCATAACCCCCGACCAAACCATTGACGTCATATATACTATAGTCTGAACTATAAAAGACAGTGCCAACGAGGCTTGCGCCTGCATTTGTATAGAAGTATCCAATTCCACCCTGTGTGGTGCCCGTACTTGCAGCAGAGCCCGCAACGGCTGTTTTGTCATGAATTGTATAACCGACAAAACTTTCATATGTGCCCCCTGTTACGGTGAATAGTGCTGTTGCGGCAAAACTATCCGTGTAAGAGGCAAAGACAGGCTGTGTCTCAATAAGTGTGGCGCCATTGGTTGAAAACGTATCATTCCCACCGGGCGCAGAAGGTGGGGTTGCGGAAGTTTGGAAGTCGCTGTCAGGAATTCGATTAACAATATCCGATGCCGTTTTGGTCCAACCACTTCCAGAGAACGTCCAGTTGTTAAATTGAGAGCTGCTGAGGGTAGTGCTTTTTGTGCTGTGAGCTGTGAAGAAATCAGTAACGATGATAATGTCATTACCCTTGATGATTTTTAGATCCAGGTAGCTTTTTTCAAATGCATAGCCAGAAAATGTATTAAAATCGATGCCGGTAAATTGGAGTGTCCCGCCATCGTCGATGACCTTATCGGCACCCCATGTACCACTAAACACATATGTGTCCGCACCAGACCCACCCTTTAACGTGTCATTTCCCGCGCCGCTAGATAGAGTATCGTTGCCGCCATTTCCCAGAAGAATACTTCCTGTGGCCGCATTTGCATGCATAACATCGGCACCACTTGAACCATTAATGCTAATTGAAGGTAATAACCCGGTAATTGCATCTTGTTGGTCTTGGTGAAACGGAATGTCATAGAGTAAGGTGCCATTTGACAGGTTATGAAGTAATGTATTGACAACATCATTCACCTGGCTCTCAGTCGTCGCACCATATAAGTCTGTTACGAATGAAGCGGCAAAGCTGGAAAAACTACCAGTAAACTGTACTATCCCCTTGAGCCCAGCACCAAAAACATTAACAGCTGAGGAAAGCGCCTCGAGTGCATTTGTTAATGTGTATTGTGCCTCTTGAGATGAGACGTACTTCGCAATTTCCGTTGCAAGAGAGAAAGTGGACATGATGAAGTTAAAGTCATGAATCGCACTCTTAATTAAAGCAATGTCAATAGAACCCTGAGGGTTTTGTAACCAATTCGTTATCCCTTTATCATTTAATTGTTGTATTTTAATTTCGGCTTGATGGATCAGGTCCGTGGAGATGCGTAGGGGCTCAGCTTTCCGTTGTGCGCTGCTGTAGCTAAAGTACGTTGAGCCCGCAGTTAGGGCTGCGCTTATCGCTGCTGCCCCTAGAACCGTCCACCCAACTGGGTTTGTCGCCAAGGCAAGACCTGCAATAATCCCTACTGTTCCACCAACAGCTGGGATTGTAATGCCCTCACCAACTATGCCTTGGTGTATTGCATTTGTTGTGGTACGCAGATCACTAAATGAATTAATAACATTATTGCTATCTGTTGAATAGTTTAGGTCTCGTGATTGTAAAATCCATAATGATTGGCTTGATGAAATTAGATCCGTAATAACGGAATCGGAAGGCCTCACATATTCATTGCCGACTTTAACATAAAAGCCATTTTGAATACTTTGAGTACCGCCTACAGAAATAGGAGCCAAAATAGGTATTACATAATTGGTGCTATTAATTGTAATGATGGCTTCAGCCATTTCGCGTCAATGCCCCCTCATGTAAACGCACGTTGACGTCCTAAAAAATCACGCAAAAAATACCCACAACTCTCGTATGATGAACTACCATTTTGCAGGGCTAAAGTCTATCTATAGGGTTCTATAGGTTGTTCTGCGCCATTGACGCGCGTACGATTATTCATATTAATGAATTTATGCAGAAACGTGCCCCCCATGGACAATCGTCTCACCGATTTTCTCTCCCGTTTGAACGCCGCGACCACGGCGGATGAGGCGTGGGAGATGACCGTGGCGTTCATGGAACAGATGGGGGCAACTTCATTGGTCTATGCCGCCGGTGAAAAGCTTGACGATTACTCCATGTACACCACCACTCCCGATTGGTGGATGGAGCGTTATACCGAAAAGCAATATGCCTTTCATGACAAGCAGCTTCATCACTGCATGAACTATCTCAACACGTCGTTTCTGGACTTGGGCAGTTTGAAGGCCCAGACCTTTGACGGTTCCGCTGAAGACAAGGTTTCGCTGGAGTTTTCCGAGACCGGCATCGCGTCCGTGGTGACGCTGCCTTTGCGGTTGCCGTGGGCGGATCGCTCGTTTGGTGGGATGTCGCTGGCGTGCGATATGTCCATGCCAGAATTGCAAATGTTGTTGTCCGAAAATGGCCAGATCATTCACTTGGCCGCCATGTATTCCCACTCCATCATCCAAACGTTATTGCGCAACGAGCAAGCCCAGGCCGCGCCGTTGTCCGCTCGGGAAAAAGAGTGCCTTTTGTGGTTGGCGCGCGGATTAAACAGTGAGCGGATCGCCGACCGCCTCAACATTGCGCGCATCACCGTCGACACCCACATCGGCAGCGCCAAGCGCAAGCTGGGAGCGGCAACGCGGGAGCATGCGCTTGCCATGGCGATTCAACTGGGCATCATCGCGCCATAACAGGACGTTTCATGGATACCCAAACGCTTGATTTCATCACAACCATTTCACGGTCCTCGTCAGTTGACGTGGCGTGGACAAGCACGACGCGGCATATGGAGAGTTTAGGGGCGGACACCGTAAACTATGCTTTTGGTCCAGTGGACAATTTGGCCTTTATGAGCACCGCGCAGCCGGGGTGGATCGAACACTATATGCAAGAAAATTTCGACCAGGTCGACCATACGGTTCACCATTGCATGAGCCAGCTGACCCCTATTGTATCCGGAGCCGAATACAACACAAAACGAGGCGATATCGGCGAAAGAGCACTTCTTATGATGAGGGACGCAGAGCAGGTTGGCATTAAGACCGCCGTGACCATTCCCCTCAGACTTCAGCGCGACGGTGATGTCGGCGGTTTCTTCTTTGGGACCGACCAAAATACAAAAAACTTTATGGGATTGTATGAGGGAGTTTCGACCCAAATCACATTGGCGGTATTGTACTCCCACACGATTATTCAAGATTTATTGCGTCAGGAACAAGCCAATGCGGTGACGTTGACCACCCGCGAACGAGAATGCTTGTTATGGCTTGCGCAAGGCCTGAACAGCGAACAAATATCTGACCGCCTGATGATCGCTCGGATCACGGTGGATACACACATCGGCAGTGCCAAGCGTAAGCTTGGAGCCTCGACGCGTGAACACGCATTGGCGCGTGCCATTCAATTGGGGCTTATTGCCCTGTGAGGGGCGGTGAAGCTATGCCGCAGCTTTGTCGTTCGTATTGATACGAAACCCTTTCGTAACGATACGCATCGAAAGGCCTCCCTACGTATTGGATGCACCGATTCGTCTTCGTTTTGAAGACCATTACACCCCACCCCTTTCGTAACGATACGGGTCGCTGCACGCGGCCTGTTTTTTTGCGCATGTTGTTTCGTAACGGAATATGAGGTTTCGGGAGCGGGTTTGGCAATTTTGCCTTAGGCGGTTCGCATGCCTTAGCTAAGGCGCTTTGGAACTGATTTTCCCTTAGCTAAGGGAAAATACAGATCAAGGCTGATGGTCGAAAATAGAAACGCATGGTTTGGCTAAGGGGCGGTTCCCTACGTTAAGCGCAAGCGGTGAAACAGAAGGAAGCCCTAAGGGGATGGCGACAGAAACGGCCTTAGCTTACGCATTGCCAGTCCGGCGTTACCTCACACGTGAGGAAGCGGCGGGATGGCTCGGCGTGTGCGTGGATACGTTTTTGGCTTTCGACATCCCTTACGTAAACCTCGGCCCACGCTGCAAGCGCTGGGACGTGGTTGATATCGAAGCCCATGCGGAGCAGAATAAGGCACACAACAGCGCCCGAACTTCTGCACAGCAGAAAGGACGGCAAACATGCGTATCTTTAAACGCGAAAATTCCACCAAGTGGTGGGTTGATTGGACAGACCAGAAAGGTCGCCGCCACCGCAAAAGCACTGGGGTTGACGATAAAAAGTTAGCTGAGGCTTTGGCGGCGAAGTGGCAACAAGAGAGTTTCTTAGAACAGCATTTCGGAGTGATCCCGGAATTTCCGTTTCAAGAGGCACTATTGCGTTACGGACAGGAACGCCTAAGGGATAATCCGGTGTCGTATAAGGCGAGCGTCAAATCCCGCCTGCAAAGGCTGATGGACAGGTTCGGGGACAAGACCCTAACCGACCTAACCCATGCGGTGATCCGCGAATGGGTGGATGAGCGATTGGGGGAAGTCAAACCCGCAACCGCGTTGCGCGATCTTTCTACGTTACGGGCGATCATGAACAAGGCGTTCCGTGAAGGCCTATTGGCTCAGGTGCCGCCGTTCCCTCGTATGAAGAAAGACGCGGGGCGGTGTCGGTGGCTGACGGTGGAAGAAGAGAAACGCTTGCTGATGGCGTCCAAGCCCCATCAGCGCGCGTTGATTGCCTTCGCCGTCGATACAGGGGGCAGGCGTTCGGAATTGCTCAAACTGGATTGGCAAAATGTCGATTTGGCGCGAAGGTTCATAACGTACACAAAAACCAAGAACGGCGAAGATCGCACGATCCGTCTGACGGATCGCGCCAAGCAGGTGTTGACGGATTTAGGCCCCAAAGAAATCGGTCCCGTCTTCACCTATCGCGGCCAACCCATGAAAGACGTCAGCACGGCCTTTGCTAAGGCACGTGTGCGGGCGGGGTTGGATGATTTTCGCTTTCACGACCTGAGGCACACCTTCGCCTCACGGCTCGTGCAGCAAGGCGTGTCGCTGTACGAGATTATGCACCTGACGAGGCACAAAAGCTTCCAGATGGTGCAGCGCTATGCGCACCTGGCTCCTGACTTTCAGGAGCGGGCAATCGCGGCGCTAAACGCCTATGGCACAGTTTCGGCACAGTCGGCCTAAACGCCATAAGCGGAAATGGGTGTAAGTCATTGAAGGAAATGGCGCACCCGGCGAGATTCGAACTCACGACCTCTGCCTTCGGAGGGCTAAACTCTTCAATTCCGGGAGATTCCTTATTGTTTATTTACATTGATAAATCAATAAGATAAATGCAAAGATAGTTCCATACGATGCCGTAAGAGTCCGATAAAGTGCTTCCGCATGCTTCCGTTGTGCTTCCGTGAAGCGGGCTTGTAGAGGATGGATATGGATTTTGCCCAAGCTCACCAAAAAGACCATTGATGCTGCCAAGCCTAAGGAAAAAGACTACATCCTGTGGGACAACGACCTGCCGGGTTATGGCCTGCGTGTCTTTCCATCGGGGAAAAAGTCGTATTTGGTTCAGTATCGACACGAGGGCCGCACCCGCCGCTTCACCATTGGTCTGCATGGGCCATATACACCTGATAAAGCCCGCAAAAAGGCCATGACTTTACTGGGGGCCATCGGCGAGGGTGCGGACCCTTCTGGTGATCGTTCCAAGGCTCATAAAGACACCACACTTGAGAAACTCTGTGAGCTTTACCTCACCGAAGGATGCTCCAGCAAAAAGGCCTCCACAGTCGCCACAGACAAGGGTCGTATTGAACGGCACATCAAACCACTCCTCGGCAAACGCCTTGTCCGATCCGTCACCCAGGATGATGTGATCAAGTTTATGAATGATGTCGCCAACGGCAAGACCAAGACGGACGATAAAACCAAAACCCGAGGGCGGGCCATTGTCCGGGGTGGCAAAGGTACGGCGACACGCACTGTCGGTCTGCTCGGCAGTATCTTCACCTTTGCTGTGCAGAAGGGATTGCGGACGGACAATCCCGTTCACGGCGTGAAAAAATATCCGGACAAGCGCAATGATCGCTTTTTGTCCCCCTCAGAAATCGGAAAGCTGGGGGCCATTCTGAAGCGGGCAGAGGACGAGGATATTAACTCGACAGCCGTAACAGCTCTTCGCCTGCTGATCTACACGGGCTGCCGTAAGTCGGAAATCCTGACCCTGAAATGGGATTATATCGACTGGAATGCCCGATGCTTACGCCTACCCGACTCAAAGACCGGTCAAAAAATTGTACCGCTAGGAACGCCGGCCCTCGAAGTGCTCAAAGACATCGAGAAAATTGAGGGTGAAGATTTCGTGCTGCCCAGTTCCGACAAGGGCAAGCACTACACTGGCCTTCAGAAGGTTTGGAATACGATCCGCGCGTGGGAAGGGCTGGATGATGTTCGAATCCATGACCTTCGCCATAGCTTTGCCAGTGTTGCAGCACAAGGTGGTGATAGCTTGTTGATGATCGGCAAAATGCTTGGCCACAAGGACCCTAAAACGACGCAGATATACGCTCATATGGCAGACCAAGCTCTCCACGAAGCCGCTGAACGGATTACAGAAACTATATCTGCCGTTATGAACAAGGGTGCCGAGATGCAACAAGCCGAAGGTCAAGACGATGACTGACGAAACATCACAAACCCAGCATGATAACGATAAGCATCAAAGTGGAAACATGATCCTCATGACTCTTAAAGAGCGTTGGGATTTACAATGCACCTTTTACAAGGCAGGGGTAATCGCCGCACTTTATGATGCACTGCAGCTGGCACGAGATAGCGGACAAAGCCCACCAGAGTGGGCTATTGAAGGAGCATTAGCCGTTGTCGGTGAACGTCTAAAATTTGGCTTCACAATAGGCAAGGGGGCAAAAGGTAACGAACTGTCCAACTACCAGAAAAACATGTCGCATTTTCGGCGCTGGCAGGTCGTGCAAAGACTGCGGAGCCAAGGAATAAAATGGGATGATGTGTTCATCAAGGCAACCAAATACTTAAAAGATACGTTTGCCGAGGCTGGACCTAGCGCGATTCAAAAGTCATACAGCCGTGTCCAATCTGACCTGAAAGACCCCGAGAAAGCTTTGCAGTATTATTCCGCGTTTGGTGAGGTTCAAGAACTCACAGATACTCCGAATATCCCCCTCAAAAAATAGCCCCTATTTCGTCAGGAAGTTTTGCCGTCAATACAGGCGTATCTCTAGGACATCGAATCAGCCTCGTGATGTCCAGGAGAAAGACATGTCTAAGATGCGCCCGACGGAAACGGCAGCATACGTGAAATGTTCCACGTCCACCCTCGCCAAAATGCGCATGCGTGGTGACGGACCACCTTACGTGAAAGCCGGCAAGCGAATTGTGCTGTATGACCGGGAAGAGGTAGACGCCTGGCTTGCAGAGCGTAAGCGGTATTCAACATCTGAATATCAGGCCTGCTGACATGATCACGGTCCATAAAAAGTCAGTAAACACAGGGTCTTTACCTGATTCATTTTGTGCACACATTGGCACCAAAAGCGCACAATCCGCCGCAATCCGCCAAGGTATTGCGGATGCTCGCAAGCGCGGGGTTGAGTGGGGCGTGTTCGGAAAAGAGTTGGCCAAACGTAACCGGCTCGAAGCTGACGCCTTCGCCTACGCAACCCTTCCTGTACTCAGGGAAATCGGTTTTAGCGGCGCTTTCTACAAGAAGGACGGCACTCCCAGATATTTGGCATTGGCACGACAGCTGAATGCTCTCAACGTGCCGACCGCCAATGGCGGGAAATGGTACGCGACAACAGTACGCCGGGTCATCGACCGGCTCGGCCCCACCTTTAAAGACGAAATCTTGCAGATGCGCCTGAAAACCAAGTGTGCAGAAGCATTGGAGGCGGAACAGAAGCTCAAGGAGTTGCTGAAATGATGATCAAGGGAAAAGCCTACAAGAAGTTGCTTGCAAAGGCGAAGCGGTACGAGAGTGATCTATGTATCAAGATGCAGAAGGCCGTTGAGGCGGGTGATCTTAAAAAAGCAGATCAGCTACTCATGCTCTATCTTGAGTCGTTCTATTGCAAGTTCGTCGCGCTAGATAAGGCCTACAAAAAGATACGTCGCCGGAACCGCCCTGCTGTAACAGACCCGGAAAAAATGGCTAAAGCCCTTAATCCATTTGAGGGGTCGCAGGAGGTAGTAAAGTTGCTGATGCTCCCCCGCGAGGATAAGCCGGACCACGCCCGTATCGTATGGTCATTTGGCCTAGAGCAACGGGCTTTGCAGATACTTGTCGCGAAAGCCCTCCGTCCGTTTGCAAAGCTGGCCGAAAACCAGTTCCTATTTGATGGCGGGATTCAAAATGCAATCAGGGCTGTCCTGCAATACCTCGAAGAAGGCTATGAGGCTATTGTCGAGGTAGACATCAACTCTTGCTACAACAGCTATAACGAGGAGAAAGTACTTAAACTTCTCCCACCCCTGCCTGAAGACATGGTGAAGAAGGTGATCATTGGTAAACACCTTCCGCTCTCCCTACAGTGTTCAGGCTTCACCTTCGACACTACGGAGCTTCAGTTGGGCGACGATATTGCGTCCGATGATTTTTCTGAAGCTATCGTAGAGGCCCGGCGGGGCATCCCACAGGGGTCGTCGGTATCGCCACTTGTTTCAGACATGTTGCTGGCCACGACAATCGAGCAACTGGATATTCCAGAAGCGGTTCGGTTGGTCGTTTACGCTGACAACTTTCTGATCATGGCCAAGACCGTGGCCGAGGCGACAACGACGGCATTAGCTCTGAGGGAGGCTCTCTGTAGCCACCCTGCCGGGCCGCTATCGTCGAGGATATTGAATGCCGGGTGGGCAAAAGAAGGGTTTCCTTACCTCGGTCATGCCTTCAAATTCTTAGGGAATAAGTTTTATGTCGAGCCGACTACCGAAAACCGTGAGAAATTTGATCGCACGTATGAGAAGCTGCTGAAGAGTGCCTTGAATGCTTCGTTAAGCGCAAAAAAACAGCAAGGCCGGTTAGCAAAAGCAGAACGGTATGTGCGGTCCTGGTGTTCTGTGTTTCGGCTGTGGGATGGCATGAAAGAATTCCGCCTGGAGCGACTGACACATACCCGCAGTTTGAAGATGAAGATCGAGTCCAAGTTTCTGATACCACCATCAGCCGCCGAGTAGCTTCTGTTGATTGTGTCTAAAACTGTCCAATCCGACAAATCGGACAATTCGAAATCGAGTCATATCAACCACATAAATAGGTTGGTTGCTGCCGTGCTCATAGAGGGGTGTAATGGATAACAAAGTACGCCACAGACTGGATCAACAGACTGATAAAAACGGCCCACTTATTCCAGGAATGACCAGACCATGTTGGATTTGGAAGGGAGCGTTTGACAATCAGGGATTTCCCCGGTTTTGGTATAACGGAACAACTGCTTACGCAAACCGAGTGCGTTTCGTTATGGAAGGTGTCCCCATTGGTCCAGAAGACCATGTAGTAACGCTCTGCCGAAATCGCTCATGTGTCCGTCCAGCGCATCATGTTTTAGGCACTGAGCTGGACGCTCAGATATTAGGCTGCGGTGGTCGCATGGGCCCAGGCGACCAATACATCATGCGTATGATGTATGAGAATGGTGAAATTCAAGTCGGACACATTGCCCTGAGTTATGGGATTAGCCCGCACGTAGCTGAAGCTATTTTGCTTGAGGGGGGGCTGGATATTAAAAACCCTACTTGCACCTTGCCCGTACCCAGTTAACGTCTTAGACGGGACCAAAGCCTTTCGTCCCTCCATTTTTCAAGGAGGAGACGAACATGAACAGCAGCCATATTCTCGAACTTAATCGCAGCGAACTCGCCGAGCTGATCTTAGTCCATAGGCGGGACACTCCCACATTCCGCCCCCAATCCATTAATCCGTGGATGGCAATGTCGCTTATGCAGAAGGCCATCAGGCGCGGCGAGGTAAAGTGGGCGCTCACTGGAGCAGCAACACTTCTCCAGGACTCTCCTGAGCGCCTGTGGCGGCGTCTTGGCATCACAGCCTTCGAGGACATAGGCGTGGGGGATTTTGACGCTGTGGCGCTCACCACGGCGGGCCTAACCGGGAAGGTGTGGCGTAAGGGCGTGGGTGGAGAATGGGCCGTGGCGAGCTTCCTGGTCCAGCGCCTTTGCCGATCGGTCAAATGCCGGGCGGCAGATGATCTCGCGATGGTGTGCATGGAGCATCCTTCGCTGGAAGCGGACCGCATCGAGTTTGCAGTACTGTCAACACCGGACCTGATGGAAATCGTCACAAGTGAAGACACCCTGTCTCGTCGTTCTCTGGCGCTGTGGTTCGTCATGGGAACAGATCGGTATCGCGGGGACGGCCTTCAGAAACGTCGCGGGGAACCTCAGGCGGTCATGGATGCACTCTGTGATCATGGCTATCCCGACACTGTCGTCGAGGTCTGCCGCGAGGGCCTGAAAAAGACCGGTGAAATTCTCCCGGCATTCATTCCCCTGCTCTGGCGGGAACTGGAACACTCAGACAGCCACGTAGAACCCGACAACATGCCGCCGGAAAAGATCATCAACGGTGTTCCCAGCTGGGCCTACGGTTTTCACACTCGTGACGGAAAAAGCTCTCTACGGGCGTTCCGGAACATGGACTGCGAAACCACCCGCTGGCTCAAGGATGCTGTTCCCGCCAAGGATCATGGATGGGTCCTGGGCGAGTTGTTGTTCCGCGTGGAAAGTGGGGGCGTTGACCAGAGGCTCCAGTGGACGGCTGGAAATTGCATAAGGCACATGGCCGACTTTGAAACTCACGGCATTGCGGAAGCCGAAGCCAAAACAGGGCTGGCGCTGTTTCGGAAGGATCTGCCGCTGTTGAATGAGGCCCGACACAACGTCATTTCCAACCTTTGATAAACATCACTTATCGGAGGTCACAATGAAGCCGCTCGACACCCTCAATCCCTGTGAAATTTCCAGTTCTGATCTTGTCCGGTCATACGTTCGCCAGTCCGTGAGTGAGAATACGCGCCGCGCATATCGGGCCGACCTGAAACACTTCACAGCGTGGGGCGGCATCATCCCGGCGAGCGATGTCATGGTGGCCGAATATCTGGTCGAACATGCCGGGGAGCTGTCCATCGCCACCCTCACCCGACGTCTGGCATCCATCAGCAAGACACATGCCGCCAAGGGCCTTCTCAGCCCCACAAAATCTGAACTGGTCAAATCCACCATGCGGGGTATCAAACGTGCCCACGCGGCCCCTCAACGGGCTGCCCAGCCCCTCCTTGTAGAGGACCTCATGCGGATCATGGCGATGCTTGGTGACGACGTGAAGGACGTGCGGGATCGTGCCCTTCTGCTGACTGGCTTTGCGGGTGGGTTCCGGCGCTCAGAGCTGGTGGGGTTGAATGTCGATGACCTGGAGTGGGTGCGTCAGGGACTGGTGATACACCTGCGTAGATCCAAGACAGATCAGGAAGGACAGGGCCGCAAGGTTGGTGTCCCCTATGCCCGAGGGCGTTGGTGTCCGGTGGAAAGCCTCAAGGCGTGGATCACGATAGCGGAGATCGAAGGTGGCCCGATTTTCCGCCCTGTCACCCGTCACGAACGGATACAGGATGCCCGTTTGTCCGCAGAGGCGATCAACGGTGTGGTCAAAGAACGGGTGGGAGCCATAGGGATGGACCCAAAGCAGTTTTCCGGCCATAGCCTGCGCGCGGGTCTCGCCACCAGCGCCGCGCAAGCCGGTGTCGCTACCTGGAAAATCCGACAACAGACGGGCCACGCATCCGACGCCATGCTCGCCCGCTATATCCGGGACGGGGAGCTGTTCACTGATAATGCCTCTAGTGCACTGTTATAAGGCAGTTATTTTCCGTAATCACGTTAACTGTTGCTTATGAGGTAAAACCGCAAAATCAAGCAAATTTCTATATGCTGTATGTGAAGCTTCCGCTGGCAACAAAATGGCTAAAAGTGTAGTTTCAAGGCATCAAGTGATTCGAGGGAGGGCTTAATGCTTAATTGGAATAACCTGTTTTGCTCTGACAGACTCCCAAAGCGTGTTGCGCGTGAGAAGACATCTACAAATAACTTTTCAAGCAATGAGCACCGCACCCCCTTCGAACGAGATTACGATCGAATCCTTTTTTCTACGCCAGTACGACGTATGGCAGACAAAACTCAGGTTTTTCCACTTGAAAAGAACGACAGTGTACGCACCCGCCTGACTCATTCACACGAGGTTTCGAACCTTGCCCGAAGCATAGGCGTTGCTCTTGTGCACAACACCGACGTTTTCAAAGATATACCATCTGCAAAGCGAGATGTTCCCGTAATTCTTGCTGCAACAGGTTTGGCTCATGACCTGGGAAACCCCCCGTTTGGTCACCAGGGCGAAAAAGCTATTGGCAGTTGGTTCAGTGACTTGTTTGATACATGGGAAGAGGAGGGCAAAAAGCACGGCCTTACTGATCGCATGAAACGGGAGTTTGTGGAATTTGAGGGCAATGCTCAGACCTTGAGGGTTGTTACTAAGCTTCAGCTTCTCAACGATGGTCGAGGCCTTAATTTGACGTTAGGAACGTTAGCTGCGCTGATGAAGTACCCTGTCCCTGCTGACAAAGTTGATAAAAGCAAACAGGGTAGTAAAAAATTCAATTTCTTCAGTTCCGAGGATGATGTCGTAAATCAGATATGGTCTGCGACGGGCTTGGCTTTAGGTATACGGCATCCCCTGACTTTCATCATGGAAGCGTGTGACGATATTGCGTATTCAGTATTGGACACAGAAGATGCTGTCAAAAAGGGTTTGGTATCGGTATCTGATGTTCTGTCTTGGCTTAGCCTCCAGGTAAAAAAAGACGAAAAAGATGGGGGCTCCGGGCGACAGTTAACCGAGAACGTTTTTAAGGCAGCTGAAGCTGATTTTAACAATTACCGTTCTGAAAAATTGTCACCTTCAGAATTTAATGACGTCTCGATGCAGAAACTAAGGGTGCATGCAATTGCAGCCATGGTGAACGAGGTGGTACAACGTTTCCAACAAGTTGTTCCAGAGATGCTCGAAGGGAACTATCACAAAGAGCTGATAGATGATTCTGCTGCGGGTCACTTGCGAGACGCGCTTAAAGATTTTGGGTTTGAGCATGCCTACAAGCACAGATCGGTTTTAGAGATAGAACTGAAGGGCTATCATGTCATTCGTGATTTGATGAATTATTTTTGGAATGCAATTGAAGCGACCAGAGAAGGTCGGGCAACGCCATTCCATCGTTACGTATATGGGCGTATCTCCGAAAATTATCGACGCGTCTCTGACGATGATCTTGATGAATTGCCGCAGGTATATCGTGATTTGCAGTTGTTAACAGATATGATCGCAGGAATGACAGATGGTTTTGCCATATCCCTGCGGGATGAATTTAGGCGATTAAATGAATCTGCAACCAGTCAATAGCGAATCCGCCCTCCAACGAAGGTTGAAACGCTTTTGGTGCGATAACCGGAAGCGCAAGCGCGGGCTGCTTAGCTTTGTGGAAAGTTTGCATGATGTCGGAGCCCCGGCTGTGTTTGGGGGCATGGTCCGTGATTTCGCTCGCGGGGGAGCTGTTCATTTTAGGTCAGACGTTGATATGGTCGTGTCTACGGATGATGCAGATCACCTAGACTGGTTTTTGCGGAATTATGATAGTGTGCGAAACAAGTTTGGCGGCCATCGTGTGCGACTTGACCGTTGGCTAGTCGATGTTTGGCCAGTTGCTAATACATGGGCCTTTAATCAAGGATATGTAGATGGCGGTGAACTTAAAGACCTAACACAAACAACATTCTTCAACTGGGACGCAGCCGTCTACGAAATATCTACAAATCACCTGCACTTAATTGATAGGTATATCGAAGACGTAGAGGAAGGCCATTTAGATATTAACTTAGAGGCGAACCCCAATCCGTCAGGAATGGTGGTTCGCGCATGGAAACTAATGCGCTCCATGGAAGCATCTATATCGCCAGAATTAGCCGTTTATATATGTAACTTTATCTATGAGCATAAAAACGAGTTGATCCACTCTTATGCATCGAAAGCAAGTTATTACTGGATTACCCCAGAGACACTAGACCAATTTTATGGCTTGCTAGATGAGCATTTAACGGCTTTTCCTTCTTGCTCATTTAAGTTACCTCCACGCCAATCGAGTATATTTGAACTATTAGAAAATTAGATCGAATATACTGGCAAAGGCATTGCCGTTAAATGCGTATCTGCAAAGGTATTCGCTGTTTAGCCGTCTAGCTAGATGTTCTCAAGATAGACAAACACTACCGAAAGCAGTAACCTCGCCCGCGGAGCAGTACGCGCTGTTCTGGGGCTTTACAACCTCGTAGCAAGCGGTCTGGTGAGACCGCAAAATCACCCCTGACCTCTTATGGTCGGGGAGCCTGTGACGTATGTCCAGGTTCTCCGAACTAAAGGTCACAGGGGCCGTCTTGCTACGGTTTGTAAACTCCCCGATCACCTGAGATCAGGACGAGATCACCTTGCGGGGGCGTACCGCAAGCTCTGATTTCCGGGGGGGACTGATGAGAGCCGAAGGAACACCTGTCCTGGTGACGGGGAAGACATCCCGGCCTCTGGAGACGATAGAAATCGGCGGTCGAGTTGGTCGCCATGATGAGCAGTGGCTTCAGCGTCTCATTCACCGTCACCCCACATGCCTACCCATGGATCAGATTGAACCGGGCTTGCCCGCTCTGGTGCCGGTGTGCATGGAACTGCCGCTGAAAAGCGGCCTGCTCGATAACCTGCTGATGACCACCGAAGGCGACATTGTCATTGTCGAGGTCAAACTGTTCCGCAATCCCCAAGCCCGGCGCGAGGTCGTGGCCCAGGCGTTGGATTACACTTCCAGCCTGTTCGGTATGACGTATGCGGACCTGGAAGGGGCGGTGCTGAAATCCGATTTCGACAGAGCGGAGAAGCCAGCCCGTCTCTATGACCTGTTCCCCGATGCGGACACCCTGGATGAGGCCGCATTCGTAGATGCGGTGAACACCAATCTCAAGAACGGGCGGATTGTGGTTCTGGTGGCCGGGAATGGCATCCGTTCGGACGCAGAGGAACTGGTTGGCGGTCTTCAGTCCCACGCGGGCTTTCATTTTACCTTCGCCTTGGTGGAGCTGGCGGTGTTTCAGGGGGCAGCGACGGACGATCTTATGGTGGTTCCGCGGACTTTGGCCAAAACCTGCATGATTGAGCGTGGGATCGTGCGTATTGACGACCAGAGGAGCGAGTTTCTGTCGCCCGCCATGGTAACGACGACAGCGGCCGCTCCTCAGTCCATATCCTCGGAGCAATTCTTTGAGGCCATCCGGCAACGCACCCCAGACCTGCCCGCTGTGCTCAAGAATTTCATCGCCAAGTGTGCGTCCATCGGCGTTTATCCCGAGTTTCGTAGGTCCCTGAACTTCAAGTGGGACAGTCCTTCCGGCAAAACCATCAACATGGGCTTCATCACCCGCAACGGCCAGGTTTGGACGGATATGAGCGGTAGGATCGCTCGGAAATACGTGGAAGACTTGGCGGAACTCTTTCAGGGAGAAATCACCCAGTCCGCCAGTGGCTCCATGTACGTAAAGGTCGATGGCCATGGTCCACGGATCGAGAACTTGGTGGATCGGCTGGATGGCTGGGTTGACGCGATGGAGCGCCATCAAGGCCGTATTCTTCAGGAAACTACGAACGAGGCTCATGATGGCTAAGGATTGGACACCGGAAAGGCTCAAGGCCCTCACTCCCAGGGAACGGGCCCGTCTGTACGAAAACGCCGAGAAAGCAGGATCACCGGCAGCCGGGGCCTTGATGCAGATGATCTTAGACTTGGGCTTGGCGCTTGATGATGGCACATGCGTGGGTATGGACGATCCCCTTGTCGTGGAAATGCACCGGATAGTTTTTTCAGATGAAGCGCACGCTGCTGCGGCCAAGGCAGTCGCACAAGGCATCGCCCCCATGGCGGTCATCGACCCCATGATCGCTGGAAAGCTCAGGGACCGTTATGGAAAGCACAACATGACTACCCATACGGCGGGAGGATTTGTGGCCGACCTGATGCGGGAGATGGGCTATCATGACACCGGTCGGCGGGTCACGTTGCCAGATGGATGCGTGGCGCGCTCGGCCAAGCTATGGGATCGCAAAATCGGATAGCCAATGGCATTCATCTTCTACGACACGGAAACCACGGGGCTGGCGGCTGGGTTCGACCAAATCCTCCAGTTCGCCGGGATCGTGACGGATGATGACCTCAATCCAATCGAAGAAATAAATCTACGCTGCCGTCTCCAGCCCCACGTCATTCCGTCGCCGGGAGCGTTGGTGATCACCGGTGTTCGTCCGTCCGACATTGCAGGGGCGAACCTGTCGCACTACGAGATGATCCGGGAAATCCGCGCCCTGATCGAGCGCTACGCTCCTGCCGTGATCGTCGGCTACAACTCCATCAGCTATGACGAGGGGATGCTGCGCCAGGCCTTCTACCAGACGCTCAACCCCACCTACTTGACCAACACCGGCGGCAACATGCGCATGGACGTGCTTAAGCTGGCCCATGCTGCCTCGCAGTACGCACCGGATGTATTGCAGGTGCCGTTGAACGACAAGGGTAAGCCGAGTTTCAAGCTGGAGCTTCTGGCCCCGACCAACGGGCTGACGCACCTGGACGCGCATGAGGCACTTTCCGATACCCAGGCCACACTGGACCTGGCGCGGTTAATCCGGGATCGCGCCCCGGCAGTGTGGGAAGCGATGAGGCGCACGAGTTCCAAGCAAGGTGCGCTTGCAGCGTTGGATGAGGACGTGTTCTGTTCGTCCGAGATGATGTTCGGCCAGCCCTCGATCCTCGCCACCAAGATCGCGGCCAATCCCGACAATCCGTCTGAGGTCGCCGTGTTCGACCTGTCCCACGACCCGACCCCGTACCTGGATACGTCCGAAAAGGATATGAGCTCACTGCTCCGCATCAGCCCGCGCCCCATCCGCATCATCAAGGCCAACCAAAGCCCCATCGTCACTCCGCATACACTCAGCCATCCGGGGGTGGCGGGGCACGGTCAGACGATGGATCAATTGATGGATAAGGTGCGTGCCGTGCGTGAACATCCGACCTTCGCCCGTAACGTGGCGGGGGCCGTCGCCACCCGCTACCCGGAAAGAGAAGCGCCAGCGTATGTGGAGCAACGAATTTTTGAGGGTTTTCCCAGCGCCGCCGATAACGCACTTATGGAGCAGTTTCACGCCGCCCCATGGGCAGATCGCCCGGCCATCGTCTCACGTATCCAGGATGCCCGTTTGCGGGAACTGGGCGAACGCCTGATCTATCTCGAACACCCGGACGCCCTCACAGCCGAAACGCGCCAGGGTCATGACGCATGGCGAAAGAAGCGGTTTCATGCCGAGGGCGATGTGCCTTGGGTTACCGTTACAAGCGCGTATGGGGAGTTAGACGAGATTAAAGGTGATCCGCGCGCCCAAGACGGGATGCTGGCGGAAATCAGGGAGTTTGTTGATCTACTCCGATAACCCCGAGGTTCGTTAACAACTGAAGAGAGCTGCAGCAGTCTATATACTTGTTGTTAGCTCAGAAAGCTCTCGATCTCTCTCCGGCGCACGTAAACACCGTGGACCCGAACTGGATCGCCTGTGATTTTCACCAGCATATCCCCCTCTCCCAACAGAGATTCAGCACCTGTTTCGTCGAGAATAATTGAGGACTCAGAGCTCTTTTGGACTTTGAGCGCAATTCTAGCCGGGATATTGCTTCTGACTAAGCCGCTGAAAGTTTTAGCATCCGGACGTTGAGTGGCGAGAACAAGGTGAATCCCTGCAGCACGCGCCAACTGCGCAAGACGCACAATCTGAGTTTCTAGGTCTCTATCTTGGATAACCAAGTCCGCGAGTTCTTCTATAAAAGCAACGATGAAAGGCAGCTTTACGCCTTTTGCTCGGGCTTCGATAATGTTGGTCACCCCAATTTCGCGGAACGTTTCATAACGACTATCCATCTCCGACACAAGGTCAAGAAGGCGTTCCCGCGCTGGGCCAATTCCCAATGCGACGTCATCACCCCACAGATACTCGTTCCCTTCGTAAACAGAAAATTCGACCCGCTTTGGATCAATCAACGCAACCCTCATGCTTGCCGGAGTGTGTTGCATCATAAGAGAGAGGATGAGTGCATGCAGACAAACACTTTTTCCCTGGCCAGTTGCTCCACCGACCAAAAGATGAGGGCTCAGGCTACTTGCGAGATTCAACGAGAAGGGGGCACCCAAAATATCAACGCCGGGGAAGACGTGTAGTTCGTCGGGGTCAGAAGCCTTAGCACTGGTCCATTCACGCAATTTTGCAAATGGGACCGTTTCCCAAGTAGCCTTCAGACGCGGAATATCTAAAAATACTAATCTTGCCTCGTCTCCCAGGGTAACCGTAGGTATTGCCCCTTGAAGTCCCAATACAAGGCTTAAACGATCCATTCCCCTTTGGAGTTTAGGGAGGTGATTTACATCTGACAAAAACACTCTATAGCGAGTAACTCGCGGACCATGAGTGAAACCTTTGACGTCTGCCGTTACACCAATATCAGCTAAAGCTTTTACTAGTTCAGCAGACACATCTTTCGGCTTCTCCTGTTCGCCAGTTGCTTCTTCATCATTACCTTTTGGCGTTTTGGCAGAGGTTGGCAGCTCTGCCCGTCGATTAATCAGGGTTTCCAAAAACCTGTCAAAGTCCTCATCATTCGCTCTCCAATCGTCCATCATTAATTGGGCACCTCTGTGCCAGTGCATTCGGACAGCAGCACGGAACGAATCCATAGTTTCGATTGGAGACGCATTATTCATCTGAGCATGCGTTACGACCATTCCAACCCACACCCCAATATCCTCTTGCGTGAAAAGAGAGGCGGCAGGGATTTCTAGCCCCTTCGCGTCAATGCCCTCTTCTAACAGTGGGCCCATTGCCAAAGAACGACCAATGCACAGGCGTGCCACATTAGCCTTTGTGGACAGGCCTAGGCCTTCCATAAGTGTTACCGTGTGTCGGTCGGCAACTTGGCTTGTGCGATAGCGGGAACTGAGTATTTGCTGAATAGATAACTCGCTCATCGATCTTCCCGCTCAAAATACTGACCTTCTCTGGCCGATGTTCTGCCAATTCCATCACCAACATCCACATGGTCAAGGAGGTATGTTTTACCAACACTGTTAGCTATCTGCTCGTAAAAACTGTGATCAATCTCTTCATCCTGAGATAGCAGAATTACCTGTCTAGCAACATCACCGGTCCAAAATTTAAGGATGTTAGCTCGATGTTTGCTGTCCAATCGACCCAATGGCGTATCCACAACCATTGGAGCCGGTACTCCAGACACCTTCGCCAGTCCGGCAATCAATGCCGTGGCGAAAATTTGATTTTCACCCGCAGAACGATCGAACGTGATTTCTTTGCCAGATTTGCCCAGAATCAACGTCGAACCATCGTCGTTAATTTCTATCTTTGACACTTGGTCCTTATGAGCAAGCTGTTTGTAAACTTTTGTCATTGCAGAGCCTAGCGCCTTCACCTTCAAAGGGAAGAGTGCAGGTACAACGGCATCAATGACTTTTCGAACACGCTCAGATTTTTCGAGCTGTGCACGAGCTGGACTTGAGTCATCAAGTTTTTTTCGTTCTCGCTCATATTCAGCTTTTTGTGAGGTTACTTGAGCTTCAAGGGCATGGATTTTTCTATCGTCAGCACGATTATCCTCTGCCAATTGGTCAATACGGTCTTGCGCCTTCTGTAATTCGTTTTTCAGAGCCGTGAGTGTGCCATCACGGTCAATCCCCTCGAGCTTGCTGATTTTTCGTCCAAGCTCATCAATTCTTTGGTATGCGGACTTTTGCTCACTGAGCAAGTCCTGCACCTCTTGCTGTCCCAATGACAAAGAGCCGAGAAAGTTTTTTGCTTTCTGGCGAAGGCGGTCGTCCATGTATGTGTGAACAATCTCTGATGCACAATCATCAGGAGGCGGATAAAACAAGCTGGCCCAAGCGGCCTCAATGCGCCCTTTAATTGCCGTAAGCTGTTCTCCAGTCAGTGGAGGCTCCACTTCAGGTGCTGTCGCATCAACAAACGCTTTCTCAAACTCAAGTTTGCGCGGCTCCAAAGACCGCTTATCCGCTTCCCAGTCATATAACTTAATTTCTGCTTCAAGCTGTTGCCGGAACGCTTCAAGGAGTTCTTTAGAGACGAGGTGGAATGGCAAGCGACCAGCAAGAACTTCCTCGAGTTTCCTTTGGCTTTCTTTCAGTTTGTTACGAAACTGTTCGCGTTCCTCCACGAGGTCCTTGACGTTAGCGATATCTCCGCCGCCACCGCCAGCAGCAGTAATCCGCTCAATTAACGCCTCGCGTTGAGCCTTTAGACGTGTTTGCTCATCTTGAGCCTCCGCCTCCTTTTTCTTAAGCTGCTCTAATGTGTGTTGATTGTTCGTAAGGGTATCAAGCAGATTTGCGAGGTTCTGCTCATCAACAGATGCAACCTCCCCCCGCTTTTTGTTTTCGAAATTACGAAGCCGGTCAGCGAGGGTTCTTAAAAGGACAACACCGAGTAAACCTTCCAAGCCTTGTTTGACTTGCTCAACGCGCCCCTGATCGGCGAGCTTTTTGACTTCCTCACCGTCAAAAAAGAAAAAGGGCGCAACGTGAGCGGGGACGAAAACTTCGTCCAACATCTCTGACAAATTAAATCCACCACGCCCATCAACTTTTGGAGTTTGAGGTACGCCGCGTACCACGTTGCGAACAACAGCCTCTTCCTCTACGGCCCATGTGCCATTCGAGCGGAAATACCATTTTCTGGCTATATCGACAGATTTGGTCCGTGTTTTATTGATCTCTACACGAACCATCATTGTATCGCGACCTTCGCGCCGGGCTTCGCCGTTAAACGCTTTCTCCAAAAAAGTCGGATATCCGCGATTCTCGTCCGTCTTCAATCCTGCTCGCGCTAAATGGACGATCGCATCTTTTCCGTAAAGACATAGATACAACGCTTCTAAAATTGAAGTTTTGCCATAGCCATTCATTCCCCCCACAAGAACAATGTTCTTGCTGTTCTTTGGCTCTGGAAATTCGAATACCTGTGACTGGTATGACTTAAAACAAACCAGTTCAATCTTTGAAATCCACACGAACGCTCCCCCTAATGGCTCAGTCGATCCGTCCAATAATTTCTTCAATACGAGCGTAACTTCCAGCTGCTCGCTCTTGATGCTGCTTCTCACGCTGAAGAGTCACCAACTCGGTAATAACATCCACGGGAACATCAAACTCAGCACAGACCTTCTCTAAAATGGCTCGTGCATCGTCGTCCTGCCATAGAGGCAAATCACTAAGATAGCCGTCATCAACTAGGGCCTCGTCATCCATCTGCTACCCCCTTCTCGTTCTGAAGTTCTTGTGCCCAATTTTCGTGGATCAAGTTTATCTCTGCGTCGGTAATTAACCTGTCACCAAAACGTTCTTGCACATCCAACAATCTTTCGAGGATTAATTTTCTAGCCTGAATTGTAAACGGACCAGGGATATGCCTACCCGACGCGGCAAATGTTAACTTGCCGTTCCTCCGTATAGCTTGGCGCATAGACGGGTCATTGCGGATTTCTCGAAGCCAGTCCCGAAATTCAACAAGAGGCAAATACTCGTGGTTGCCGGCATCAATAAACCCTTGAAGGCTTTTGTCTTTTTCCACGACCGTGCAAGTCCAACAGCCGAAGCGGCTGCTTGATGTTCCGCAACCAGGTGCTTCATCGGAACTTAGCACGACAGGACACTCCCCACCTTCAGATTCTCTATATAGTTTAATTAAATCTATATGTGTTCCACCCCATGGCGCAGGAAAATACCCTAGAATTTCCCAAACGTCATCAAGTGATAAATCAACAATGGGGCGATAGACATACGCACCTGGGAGCTTGTCATGCTCTGTTAAGCGTCCTCCTCGCTGATTACGAAACTTTTCGATTGAGCGCTGACGTGTTTGGCTCTCGTCACGACGTACCCCCAGGACCACGATAGCTGCTCCTGCTTCTGAAACGTACTTCTTGATATAGCCGCTGGTCGGCATGATTTTCAGGCGGTCTGTACACCAGCGCATTGTCATATTTGGGCTGGGGTATCCCTTACCGATTAGCAATACCCAGAATGTCTTGTCCGGGTCTGGTGTCGTGCGAGCAACAGTAATTGGCAATTCCAGGCTTTCTGCTGCATCCTTAATTCGCGAGCTCACCTTATTCAGGTGGGCCATCACAAGAGGGCTTTCGACCAGAGTATCATTTGATACGATATAGACGGGGCGTGTGCGCTTCGAAGGTGGAATATCTAATAGCGCCTCAAAGACGGCATGGGCGACGACGGTGCTGTCCTTGCCACCACTAAATCCAATAATCCAAGGATAGTGTTGATTTTCAGCTAGATATTCTTGTTTTACCTCATCAACGACGATACGCCACCGTTCGGCAATCGAACTGATGTCTCCGTTGTGATCGGCATAGCTAGGTGATTGATTATTCACTATTATTTTCTCATTATTGTGGGGCAATGCATGGAAATCCAAGCTGCAGATAGTTTGATGCCCCAAACTCTAAAAGACAACCTAGTTCGGTGGTGAATTAACTGTCAAACGCAGATGCCCATTTAGTTGCATCTGCCATAGCCAATAAGTGAAATGTTTTGTCGTCAGCACGCCAGTTGCTTCCGCCATGCTTCCGTCAATAAATAAGGAGTTAGCGACAAAACGCTAACTCCTTGTAAATATGGCGCACCCGGCGAGATTCGAACTCACGACCTCTGCCTTCGGAGGGCAGCGCTCTATCCAGCTGAGCTACGGGTGCTTACGGGGCGCACATTAGCGATAAGGTCGCATCACCGCAAGGTTCCACTTACACATAGTGCGGACTTGCCGCGGGTCTTCATTCGGTCAATTATATGAGGAACTTGGCCTCACGTGGGGCGAGGGGGCGCGCATTGGGAAGGTGAGACGGTTAGACATGCTCAAAGGCTTGTTGGAAAAATTTCGCAAGGGCAAGACCCTCGATTACGAAGAAGCCAAGGAATTGGCGCGAAATGAAGACGTCAAGGTGCGCCAAGAGGTCGCCGAACATCCCAACGCGCAACCGGAAATTCTCTATTTTCTCGCCACCGATAAGGTCGCGTCCGTGCGCGCCGCTATTGCCGACAATTCCGCCACCCCGCGTCAGGCGGACGTGCTGCTGACCAAGGATGAAGATGAAGGCGTACGCAGCCGGCTGGCGGCAAAAATCTCAAAGCTGGCGCCGGGCCTGAGCGCCAATGAGGTCGATAAGCTACGACGAATGACCTACGAGGCGTTGGAGACCCTGGCGCGCGATCAAGCCACCAAGGTTCGCCAAATCGTCGCCGAAACGCTCAAGGACATGGCCGACGCGCCGCCCGAGGTGATCCGCCACCTGGCCGAGGATTCCGAGCTGATGGTGTGCGCCCCGGTGCTGGAAAATTCGCCGGTGCTGACCGAATACGATCTGCAACAGATCATCAACCTGAATCCCGTCGAAGGAGCGTTGAGCGCGATTTCGCGCCGTTCCAACCTGACCGACGAGGTCATGGAAAAGATTTTCGCCGCCAACGACACGGCGGCGGTGGCGGAGCTGCTGGGCAACGGCTCGGTTTCCATTAAAGAAGATTTGCTGGAGCGGATCTGCGATCGTTCGCGCACCGTCAAATCGCTGCAAGACCCCTTGGTGCATCGTCCGACGCTGCCCAAGAGTGTGGCCTTGCGGCTGGCCGATTTCGTCGCCGATCATTTGATCAAGGCGTTGCTCAATCGCAAGGATTTGGACCCTGAAACCGCCAAGGCGGTACGTGAAGAGGTCTCTTGGCGGCTTGATCTCGCGGCCGAAGAGGAGGCGACGGCCGGCCAAGAAACGGCTTACGCCAAAGCCAAAAGGCTGCACGCCGAAGGAAATCTGGTGCCCGATATGGTGGACAGCGCGCTCAAGGCCGGACAAAAAGAGTACGCCATCGCCGCGCTGGCCGTTCTGGGCGAGATGACGCCGGGCACGGTCGAACAAATTGCCCGCTCAAACAACCCCAAGGCCATTGTGGCGCTCAGTTGGAAAGCCGGTTTGCAGCCGGAAAGCATCTTGCTGATGCAAAAACGCCTGGGCGCGATCACGCCGAGCAAAGTGATCAAAACGGAAGGGGGGCTGTATCCTCTGACCGAGGACGAAATGGAATGGTTGCTGGAGTTTTTCGGCAACTAAGTCAGATACCCGCCTTACGGCTGGGACATCAGGCGGTCAAGCGCCTGGGCGTTGAGGGCATCCAGTTCGCCGCTTGCGCGCATCGCGTTGAGGACCTCGGTGAGCGGGCGCAGTAGATGCGTATTTTTGCGGTGAATGTAATGGTACATAGGCGCGCGCAATAACGGGGCGCCGTGTACATGAAACGATGCGTTTGGAAAATTGCGAGACCTTTCCACCAGACCCACACGGCGAATTCCAATGGCGACGTCGATGCGGCCTTGTTCAAGCATCGTAAACAGTTGCGTGTAGGTGCGGACCTTGCTCACGCTCATATTGGCCGTGTTGCGTTCGGCATAAATTTCGCCGTTGATGATCGCTGTTTCCAGGCCCTGGATGTCTTTCCAATCATTGATCAATGAATGATCGGTTTTGTCATCGTGGCCCATAAATGCGACGGCTTGCAATTCGGTCACGATGACCGGCACGGCGATCAGATTGGGGTACGTTTTCCCCATGTCGGCGATGCGAATGGTTTCGGCATCGCAATCGCCTTCATTTGCGAGCATCAATGAACGACGGTTGGGCAGGTCGACGAATTCGACGTTGCGCCCAATGCGTTTGTACGCTTCAACTATAAAATCGGCGGCGATCTGATGAATGGCGTTGGTCTGATTTGTGCAAACCAAGATCGGCGCACTGGAATCGGGCGGCGAGTCCGCCATCTCCTTGGCGTAAGCGTTCGAGGTCGCGGCGAGTGGCATGAGAAGCGATCCGCTCAACAGCACCAACCGAGGAAACGCCAAAGCGCGATCAAGCCATCCTTGAAGGGGTTTGTCTATATTCATCGTACCATTCAAGGTGGGAATCGATGAGGCAGGTCTTCAAGGTTTTTTTTATCCCAGGGATCGAACACGCAAAACATGCGTCTAGAAATGTTCCAATTTCGATATTATATTAGGTCAATCTCATATAGATCGGCCCTGCAAATTGCAGAGAGCCTGGTCAGGTGAACAAAAAAACGACGAAAACAGTGAGGATTACAGATGGGTTACGCAGATATCGAAACCACCGATAAAGGCTTTCTGGTCAACCTGGACGACTGGAACGAAGACATCGCCAAAGAAATCGCCATCGCCGAAGCGATTCCCGAGTTGACGCAAAAGCACTGGGATCTGATCAACTTCCTGCGTGACGAATACATTAACAACAACGCCAATCAGCCCAACGAACGCAACATGGTCAAAGCCATGGCCGCCGTTTGGGGCGAAAAGCCGTCGACCAAGGACCTGTATGACCTGTTCCCCATGCAGCCGTCCAAGCAGGCGACCAAAATTGCCGGCTTGCCGGAAACCAAGCGCAAGGGCGGCTACTAAGCCCCGCTTGACGTCGGTTTGAAAAAGCCCCCGCGCCGATGTTGCGCGGGGGCTTTTTGCGTTTAAGGCCGCAGACCCGGGTTGGCCGGGTTCAGCGCGGTGATGTCGGCACGGATCACCGATTGTTCGGCGATCAGGTCGTTGACCACCGCGCGGCACGCTTTGTAATGCGGGGTTTCCTTGTGCGCATTCAAGGCGTCCGGGCTGGCGTAGATTTCATAGAGGTAAAAGGTGTCGGGCTCGTCGCGTGCTTCCAAGACGTCGAATGCGATGCAGCCGGGTTCGTCGCGCACAGAGGCCTCGGCGTTGGGCAGCATGGCGTCGAGAAACGCTTTCCGCACGCCGGGCTGCAATTGGGTTTTGACGATGATGCAATACATGACTATCTCCTGGGGAACCAACGATGACACCGCAAGTAAGGGAAACCACCCGTGAATTCAAGACCCAACCCTTTCAACGGCCTGCGCCACCTCGCTTTTAAAGTGCCGAATCTGGAAGAATGTGAAGACTTCTACGTCAACATCATCGGCATGAAGGTACTCAATCGCGCCAGCGCCAATCTGGTGTATCTGACGCTCGGCAACGACAATCTGTCCTTGGGGCGGTGTTCAGCGGATGCTGCGAAAGAGGCAAGGGCGGACGGCGGCTGGATGGACCATTTCGGCTTCATCGTCGACACCAAACAAGACCTGGAAGACTGGTACCGGTTCATGAAAGCCCAGGGGGTCGATGTATTGGACACGCCGCACGATCACAGCGACGGCGCGCGCAGTTTTCATTGCAAGGATCCGGCAGGCAACATTGTGCAGCCGCTCTATCACCCCGCTGTTTCAGGCCAGAAGTTTACCCCGGGACAGGCTTAAAGTGCGCATTCCATATGCACGCTGGGAAATACGCATGCATCGCTGAGGCGGACATCGATGGAGCCGCAGGCGCGAAAATCCAGTGCGGCGTAAAAATTGCGCGCCGACAAACTGGAATAGCATTCGAAGCGGCTGATGCCGCTTGCCCGGGCGTCCGTTTTGCAGCGTTCCACCAGCGCGCGGCCAATGCCTTGGCGGGTCCAGGTGGGATGGGTGGCAAAATGACGGATGTGGCCGAGGCCGTCGCGTTCGTCCCCGGTTCCGGGGCGCTGTGGGGTCCAGCCGCCGCAACCGACGATCAAGCCGTCCGGACTTTCGGCGACATAGTAGGTGCCGGACTGCAACAGAGCGGGGTTGGCCTTACAGATCAGCGGCAGAGCCAGATCCAGCACCTCCGCTGAATAATCGCGCGCCAGCAACAGGCTGTAAGACGTTTTGAGCAGCGCGCTGACGGGCGCGCTATCATTAGGGCTGGCCGGGCGGATGCGCACGCCGCTCATGGCGCGGGGACGTTCAATGTGCGCAACACCATTTCGATATGCAGGCGTAGATTATAGACCTCGTCGGTGTACGACAGCGGCACGTGTAAATCGCGCACTTCGTCGGCCATGGTCGACAGTTCATTGATCAAGGCTTGGCGCTCGGTCGGATCGGAAGCGTTCAGCGCGGCTTGTTCGATGCGGATCAAATCCTTGTACCAGCGATAGATGCGCGAGCGGATGCGCCAGCGATACGCCGGCGGCAGGATTTTCGCCAACGGGATCATCAAAGTGATCAGCGGAATCACCATGACCTTCAGCCGGTCCACCAGCACCGCCGCCCAAAACGGCAGGTAGCGTTCCAAAAACGACGGGCCGTTTTCCAGATAGCGCCGCGCGTCGTCGCTCAAGGGGTAATCGAGATAGCGGGTCGAGGGGAACTGCCCAGGTTCTTCGAACACACCGCCGGAACCGTGAATTTCCGCCGCCGCCTGCACGATCAATGTCTGCAACGCCGGGTGCAAGTCTTCGCGTGCCGCCAGGGTTGCCGCAGGGGCCAGCAAGGTCGTGTCATGGGTCGGAATGTTGTCGCTGAGACTGATGACCCCTTGATGCAAGGTCACCGCCGATAGATAGCGGTGTTGACGGGTATAGGCGGCGGCGCGATCGAAATTCAACAACGACAAGCGCGGCTGGCGCAACAGTTCGCGGATCAATGTCGCGTTCGGCGAGCTGACGAAAAAGGCCGCATCGATGCCGCCCGACAGCAACGCGCGCACGGCTTCGTCCGACGACAGATGCGCGATGACGGGGGCATCCGTGGGAATGCGGTTGAGCGCTAGCAGTTGTTGCGCCACCGCCCAGGTGCCGCTGCCTTCGGCGCCCGCGGCGACCTTGAGGCCGTTCAGATCGATGACCTTGGTGACGTTCAAACCCGCCCGCACGAACACCCACAAAGGTTCGAAATACAGCGATCCCAACGATACCAATTCGGGATTGGCGGCGGCGTCGCCGGTGCCGCCTTGCACGAACGCGACGTCGGCTTTGCCCGACGACAGCAGCGCGATGTTTTCGATCGAACCTGCGCTTTGCAGCACGTTGAGCTTGATGCCCTGGCGCGCCAACACATCGTGATAGCGCTTGGCGAACGCGTAATATGCACCGCTCGGTCCGCCGCTGGCGATGGTGATTTCACGCGGCGGCGCGGGTTCGACGAACTGATAGGCGAACACAAAACCGGCCAACACCACGACGATGGAAATGGCGGCGATGCGTAGGCTGTCTTTGTTCATCGTCGGTCCTTTCTCGCGTTAAGCCTTGGCCGGTTCGAGTTTGTTCATGCGCAACTCGGTGCGGATCATCCACAGCGACGTGGCGAACGACAATGCGTCTGCGGCAAGGCCGGGGATCGACAGCACCAGCATATCGTGGGTGGTCCAACTGAGAATAGCCACCAGCATCAACGCCCGCATCACCAAAGTATTGCTCAGATAACGCGCGATGCTGAACAGCGCCAGCGCCAACGACGAAAACACCGACGGCAAACCCTGCCAGGTCAGATACGCGCCGATGGCGATCAACGGCAAGGTCAGCAGATATATGATCTTGAAACCGGGACGCTTGCCCAGCGGCAGGGCCGCCAACGCTTGACCCAGGCCCAACGCGTTCATGATGCTGCCGGTGAACGCGCCGAGCAAAAAGAAGTGGGTGGAAAACGCTACGTGCACGGCGGCTTGCGCCCACAATAGGCCGCGACGGGTCTTGTAGAGCGGCCACGTCGCGCCAAGCGCAACGCACACAACGCCGACCAGATTAGCGGCGGGATTGGCGAGAAGAATGTCGAGCATGGGGAGGCCTAAGAAAGCGGTTGGTCGGTTCAGCCTGTACTCCACGAGCGCGGCTTGATCATGCCGGCGATCTTACAGGTCTGCTGCACATAACCATAGGGAAACAATTCGAACAATCGATTGCGCGAAGCCCCCTGGGATTTCATGAATTGGATGACGTCGCGGCCGCTGGGGGCGACGCCGTGCTCAGCATGCCAATCGCGCACATAACGGATCACGCTCCAATGCTCGTCGGTCAACACCAAGTCCTCGGCGGCGGCCAGTTGTTCGGCGATCTCTTCGGTCCAATCGGCGGGGTCGAGCAGATAGCCTTCGTCCCCGGTCGGTGCGGTTAGTGTGCTCATATCCACGTTCCGTTTAAGGGTTGGTGGTCTGGTCCGGCTGACTGGTGAGCTGGACGAAGATGTCTTCCAACTCCGGTTCCTTGGTGGCGATTTCAGCGAACTTGAGGCCCGCGTCCTGCACCGCGGTGATGATGTCGGACGACTTAATTTGACTCGGCTGATAGGTGAATTCAAGCTCGCGCTGGTCTTTGAGGGTGACGTTGAAGGCGTTGAGATTGTCCGGCACGGCGGCCAGATCCTCGGTCAGCATCACGGTGACGCGTTTGCTGTCGAGCTTTCCCATCAGATTCTTCGTTTCATCGCAAGCTATGAGTTTGCCGTGGTTGATGATGGCGATGCGATCGCACAGCTCTTCGGCTTCTTCCAGGTAGTGGGTGGTCAGCAACACGGTCACGCCGTCTTCGTTGAGCTTGCGCACATAGGCCCACAATTGGCGGCGCAGCTCGACGTCCACGCCGGCGGTGGGTTCGTCCAGCACCAACACCGGCGGCGTGTGCACCAGCGCTTTCGCCACCAAGAGGCGGCGGCGCATGCCGCCCGAAAGCGTGCGCGCGTAGGCCGAGGCCTTGTCCATCAAGCCGACCGCTTCGAGAATTTCGTCGGTGCGCCGCTGATCCTTGGGCACGCCGTATAGGCCAGCCTGAACTTCCAGCGCTTCGCGGGGCGTGAAATATGGGTCGATGTTGAGCTCTTGGGGCACGATGCCGATGGCGCGTTTGGCGGCGCGGGTGTCGGTGGTGATGTCGTGATCCCAGATGCGCACGTCGCCGGACGTTTTCAGCACCAGCCCGGCGAGAATGTTGATCAACGTCGATTTGCCTGCGCCGTTGGGGCCCAGCAGGCCGAAAAAGGAGCCGCGGGGAATGTCCAGGTTGAGATTCGAAAGCGCGCGCATCTCGCCGCGCTTGCCCTGAGCCTTATAGGTTTTGCACAGATCGCGGATTTCCACAGCGTTGGTGGGGGTACTGTTGGCGAGGGAGGTCACGAAATTAAGCTCCTTGGGGCGTTGCAACCGGCGGCGCTTGGGGTATCATCCGCTGAACGCGCGTGCTCATGTTTGGGGGAAATGTAAGCCCTTTGCGTGGGCGTGCAAGTCAATATATAGAGTGTGCACCCTATACCATCTTGTCCGGAGGAACCCCACCATGACAGACACGGCCCCGACCACCGTGACGTCCACCACCGTCTCTTGCGATGGCGATGCCGAATCCGGTGGGCATCCCCGGGTTTACGTGAAGATCGACGTCAAAACCGGCAAGGCGGTGTGCCCGTATTGCTCCAAGGTGTTCGTGCTCGACCCCAACGCCAAAGCCGCAGCGCATTAAGCGCCCGGGCAACATGGCATGAAACACGTCTTTTTGATCGACGGCTCGGGCTTTATCTTTCGGGCTTATCACGCACTTCCGCCGATGACGCGTCCCGACGGTACCCCCGTCGGCGCGGTCTACGGTTTTACCGCGATGTTGCTGAAGCTGGTGGAAGACACCGACGCCGACCACATCGCGGTGATTTTCGACCGCGCGCGCAAGACCTTTCGTTCCGACATTTATCCCCAATACAAAGCCCATCGTCCGCCGCCGCCCGACGATCTGATTCCGCAGTTCGAACTGGTCCGCGACGCCACCCGCGCGATGGGTCTCAAGGCCGTGGACATGGACGGCTATGAGGCCGACGACCTGATCGCCACCTATGTGCGCCAAGCGCGCGAACAGGGCGCCGAAGTCACCATCGTGTCTTCGGACAAGGACTTGATGCAGTTGGTCGGCGAGGGCGTGGTGATGATGGATGCGATGAAAAATCGCATTATCGGCCCCGACGAAGTTCTGGAAAAGTTCGGCGTCGGCCCCGATCGGGTTATCGACGTGCAGGCGCTGGCCGGCGACAGCGCCGACAATGTGCCGGGGGTCGAAGGCATCGGCGTCAAGACCGCCGCGCAGTTGATCAACGAGTACGGCGATCTCGAAGGTGTGCTCGCCAACGCCCAAAATATCAAGCAGCCCAAACGCCGCGAACGCCTAATTGAACAGGCGGACAACGCGCGGGTGTCCAAGCAACTGGTGACGCTGTGCCAGGACGTGCCGGTCGAGGTGCCGTTGGATGACTTCGACGTGGTCAAACCCGACGTCGGCACGCTGTTGGACTTTTTGCGTGAGCAGAATTTCAAGTCGCTGGTGTCCAAGGTCGAGGCGCGCGGCGTGTCGATCGGCGACAACGGCAACAAAACCAAAAGGGCCGCTTCGAGCACTACGCAGAACGTCAACGCGGTCCCGGCGGTCGAAATTCCCACCGCCCAGGCCGAATATGAATTGGTGCAGGACGAAGAGGCGCTCAAACGCTGGATCGCCGCCGCGATGGAGGCAGGCGTGGTCGCGGTCGACACCGAAACCACGTCGCTCGACGCCATGTCGGCGGACCTGGTCGGCGTGTCGTTGTGCGTGACGCCGGGGCGGGCGTGTTACATCCCGCTGGCACACAAAGGCGCGGAAGCCCAAGGCGGGTTCGATTTCGGCGACGGCGATGGGCAAGGCGATCAAGGCGCGCCGGAACAAATTCCCCTGGCGCAGGCGTTGGCGCTGCTCAAGCCGATGTTGGAAGATCCGGGCGTGCTCAAGGTCGGACAGAATATCAAATACGATCTGTTGGTGCTGAGCCGTTACGACCTCGATGTCGCTCCGGTTGATGACACCATGGTGCTCAGCTACGTGCTGGAAAGTGGTCAACACGGCCACGGCATGGACGAACTGGCGCGCCTGCATCTGGGATACGAAACCATCAAATTCAAAGATGTCGCCGGCACCGGCAAGGCGCAGGTGACGTTCGACCGGGTCGCGCTGGACAAGGCGCTGGACTATGCCGCCGAAGACGCCGACGTGACGCTGAAGCTGCACAAGATGCTCAAGCCGCGCCTCGTCGCGCAGCACATGAGCACGGTTTACGAAACCTTGGAACGGCCGCTGATCCCGGTTTTGGTGCAAATGGAACGCCACGGCATCAAGGTTGACGCCACTGAACTGAAGCGTCTGTCGGACGATTTCGCCAAGCGCCTCGGCGATCTGGAAATTGAAATCCACAAACTCGCCGGACAGGAATTCAACATCGGCTCGCCCAAGCAACTCGGTGAAATCCTGTTCGACAAACTGGGCATCGAAGGCGGCAAAAAGGGCAAGACCGGGGCCTACGCCACCGGTGCCGACATCCTCGAAGGCTTGGCCGCCGACGGCCACGAATTGCCCGCACGGGTGTTGGATTGGCGGCAATTGGCCAAGCTCAAAAGCACCTACACGGATGCGCTGATCGGGCAGATCAATGCCGAGACCGGGCGCGTGCACACCTCGTATTCGATGGCGGCGACGTCGACCGGACGCTTGGCGTCATCGGACCCCAATCTGCAAAACATTCCCATCCGCACCGAAGAAGGCCGCAAAATCCGCAAGGCCTTCATCGCCGAGCCGGGACACAAATTGCTCAGCGCGGATTACTCGCAAATCGAACTGCGGCTGCTGGCCCACGTGGCGAACATCCCCCAGCTCAAGGACGCGTTCCATGCGGACCTCGACATTCACGCCATGACCGCGTCGGAAGTGTTCGGCGTGCCCATCGACGGCATGGACCCGATGGTGCGCCGTCGCGCCAAGGCCATCAACTTCGGCATCATTTACGGCATATCCGCGTTTGGCTTGGCGCGTCAGTTGGACATCTCGCGCGGGGAAGCGGGCGATTACATCAAAGCCTATTTCGAGCGCTTTCCCGGCATCCGCACCTACATGGACGGCACCAAGGCCTTCGCCGCCGAGCACGGTTACGTCACCACGTTGTTCGGGCGGAAATGCCACGTCGGCGGGATCAACGACAAGAACCCCATGGCGCGCGGCTTTTCCGAACGCGCCGCAATCAATGCGCCCATTCAAGGCGGCGCGGCGGACATCATCAAGCGCGCCATGGTGCGCCTGGGCGATGCCTTGGATGGCGCCGGCTTACACGCGCGCATGCTGCTGCAAGTCCATGACGAACTGATTTTCGAAGTTCCCGACGGCGAACTCGACGCCACCCGCGCCTTGGTTAAAGAGGTAATGGAAAATGCCGCGACGCTCGATGTGCCCTTGGTGGTGGACGCCGGCGTGGGCGACAATTGGGACGAAGCACATTGATGTTGCTGAAAAAATGGTATGTTCTATAGATAAAGGTGCCCATCTGTAATGGACGCATAGAGCGCCGTTCAATGGGGGAGAAATGCCGCCATGCCCGTCGATGTCCGCAAGCTGATCTTCAGCAAACAAGAATTGCGTCTGGCGTTTCAAAAATACGCCAAGGACAAGAACATGAACGTTCCCGATTCCCATGTCGAGGACGTGCAGGTGATCGACGGCAGTCAGGGGCGGGTGATATCGGACGACACGCCCGAAGGCCTCAAGGTCGTGCTGCATTACACATCTCACGACCCGCACAATCCGTTTCGCGTCCATCTCAGCGAAGATCAAATCTTGGAAGCATTGATCGGCATGTGCCGTGGGTTAAAAATTCCCCTGCCGCGCCGCGGCACAAAATATTTGCAAAAGCATAAAGACGCCATGGCCCTGACCATCGGCATGAGCGAACAAGACATTCGCCAAACGCAAAGCGCCAGCACCACCTAATCGTCACTTCACAAAATTTTCCACGCAGCGTCCTTGAACTGAATGCAGTGCGCACGGTTGCGCATGCACCGGGGAAATTGGGGCGCGATTGATGAGTGATACATCGAACATGCTGACCTCGCAATTCGAGGTCTACGTCGGTCAATACAAGTCGTCGACGCAACAGATATTGCAGACGACGTCGTACACATTTCGCGATTTCAGTGTGTTGGACACCGCGCTGGCGGCGCTGAAAAGCGTCTTTCAAGAGGCCGACGCCGCGCTGGCCAAATACGGCACGGAAAAGACGCCGATTTCCACCAGCGACGAGATGCAGTTGACCATGCTGGGCGAGCGGCTCAAGGCCTCGATCGAATCGGTCAACAGCCTGTTTCCCACCATGCAGGCGGCGGATCTGACCTACATTCAAAGCGCCAAGGTTGCGACGCTGGATCAGGTCAAGCTGAAGGGCTTGGAAGAAAAGCTGAAGGTCGAAGACGCGGCGTTTGCAAAAAACCTCACGTCGATGATTCCGCCCGGCCCCGGCGACAGCCCCAAAATTCCCGGCCAAGACGAAAAGTTCCCCGACACCGATGGGGATCAAATTCAAAACATACCCGAAGCCGATGAGATCGATTTGATCGAAGGCTGGGCCCCCCTGCCAACTTAAGACAAAAGGATCGTTCGCCATGGCGCGTGCTCCCAGAACTTCCGCTGCATCGTACGCCTTGTTCAAACAGCGTGCCTGGGCAGAGCTGACCCAGCCCGCCACGGCGGCGATGAACACCGGGCAGAAATCGACCCAGCTGTATCGAAACTGCTACACCCCGTTGTTGGACGCGGTGCCCGCCAAGGTGCCTTTGGCTGGACGAGATCTGCTGACGGCGATGCAGACGCTGCTGTTCAACGCCGGCCTGACCAATGCCGGCAACGCGCGCCGGGTGCACATTCAAGGCGGCAACGACCTGACCAATGTCGAACGGTTGGAATATGAGGCATGGTCCGACTATCTGGGCCACTGGGCAATCACGCGTTTGTTGTGCTGTTGTCTGGTGTCGGAACCGGAAGACCTCAGCGCCAATGCGATCGCAGGGCAGCGCGGTTATCTGCACATCTACGCGGCAGGCGGTCGGGTGGAAAACAACAATTGGCGGGTGGCGTTCAACATCCATCCCGTCGACATACCCGCCGCCGTGGGGGCGGTGTGCCCGATCTTGGACGCCAACGCCGATATCGGTCATTTCAAGGTGTCCGCGCCGGGCTCGGCGAGCAAGCCGGATTCGCTGATCGTCTACATGCGTCGACGGGCCGCGACCTATGCCGGCATCCGCGCGGCTTTGGTCACGGCGCTGCAAAACTTGCAAATCCAGCAAACCTTCGCACCGATGTGGGAAGAGTTTCAATTGGGCATGGCCGAGGCGGCGGAACCGCCGCGCGTGACGTGGCCGACTGCGGGACACGGCATATCCATCAGCTTCGGGCGGTTTCGCTGTCTGGTGACCGCGATCGCGTTCGAGACGGCGTTGGCCCAGGTCGCGGGCGGCGTGTTGGGTAATTTGACCCAGCCGCAATTCGACGCCCGGGTCGATCTGGCGTTTCCCATCTACGGCATGCCCATCGCCACGCCCCACGACCAGAACCAACTGGCGTTGGCGGCGAACAACGCCGACAACCAAGCCTTCATGCAGGCGTTCGCGCTTTATAAAAACCGCGCCGCGAACACCTACACCAACGTCAACGCCGTGTTCGCCAACCGCACCGCTTATCCCTAAGGCGCAGAAAAAAGGACGCCGCCATGGCGACTACCACGCAGGGATTTGCGGCTTTGTTGGATGTGTACGTCCGCCAGTACCGCGCCCAGGTGCAAGCCGAACTGACCCGCGCAAAATGCAATTACCGCACCGTGGACAACATCGCGCTGATCGACAAAGACATCGTAGCGCTGGCGCAGGTGTGTACCCAGGCCGACAAGTTGCTGATCCAAGGCAGTGAGGCCACGACGGCGACCACAACCACGACCTACGCCCAGGCGCGGATGATTTCGATGTTGGTGGGCGCCAATGCGGCGGCGCTGAAAACCCACCTGTCGATGGTCGCGGGCGCGGACCTGCGATACATCGCCGGTCCCAACGTGGCGGTCTTGGATCAAGCGCGACTGAAAGAATCGGCACGTCGCTTGCTGGACATCGACGACGCCTTCATCGCCAACGTCGACAGCACCGTGGGCGCGCTGCAAAAGGCCTTGGCGGCGACGTTTCCCAAACCCGAACCGTCCCAAAACCAACCGATACCCGATCCGGGGCCGATGCCAATTCCGGATCCCAAACCCGATCCAGAACCCAAACCGGAACCCAAGGGCGACAGGTTCGAGTTCAGCTACGAACGGCGCACACCAACCGGCCCGGCAGACATGTTTTTCGCGCCGCCGTCGCCCTTAGACGCCTGAGCCCGCGTGCTGACACAAAGTCGTTTTGATCATTTGGATTTAAGGAGAACACATCATGGCCCGCGACCCACTTTCGTCCGTAGATTCGTACACGACCTTCAAAGGATGGGCCTTGCCCGTGCTGAAAGCTCACGCCGGAGATGACATGGATGAGAAATGTGAGGCCTTGTACAATGAGTGCTACACGCGGTCCTTACACCCGGCGGTGCCGCCCAAGATGGTGTTGCGCAACCGCGACCTGTTTTACGGCATGCTGTCGCTGTGCAACGGCGTCGGCAATCACAAAGTCGCCGCGCAAAGCTACGGAATCCTCAACGTCGCCGGGTGTGCGATGGAATATCGCCGCACCCTGACGGAGACGGGTATCGTGCTGTCGAACCAAGCGCTTGGCGCGAGCGACGATTATTTGCATGTCTACGCCCTGGACGACCGCGATGAAACTGTGAATTGGCGGGTGGCGGCGAACGTCGTTCCGGTGGACATCCCCGAGGCGACGCGGCGCATCGCCCAAGTCATGGATCATTTCGCCAATGTTGGGCATTTCAAAGCGACCGCGCCCGCCGACGCGGCGAAACCCGATTCCGTGATTGTCTATATGCTCAAGGACGGCGCCTACGCCGCCACCCGCGACGCCGTGCTCAATGCGCTGGCGGGGTTGAACATTCAAGAAACCTTCGCGCCGATGTGGGACGAATTGTCCCCCGGCATCGCGGTGGCCGCCGAGCCGCCCCAAGTGGAAGGCGAGGGCGGCTCCAGCTTCGGCACCTATCGCTGTCTGTTGACCGCGATGGCGTTCGATTATGCGGTGCAGACTCACGCGGGTGGACAGGCGCAGAATTTAACTCCACTCGATTTCGGCGGTGAGGTCGACATCTATTTCGCCCGCTACGGCGTGCCCAACAACGCGCCGCACGATCAATATCAACTGGTGATCGGCAATCAGCCGCAGGTGCCGGCCGCGCGGACAGCCTATGTGTCGCAAAATCAGTGGGACGCTTACTTGCGGGCCTATGCCTTGAGCAAAGGCGATCCCGCCGACACGTACATCGGTCAGGGCGTGGACAACAACCCGGTGATCATTTAGCGATGCGTGCGTACACACGCACGCCCAACAGCGCGGCCAGCACGCCGGTGTGGACCATCGGCATCAGCAGGTCGGCTTTGACCATCCAGATGTAGTGCAGGCAGCCCAGTGCGGCGGCGGCGTAAACCAGCTTGTGCAGACGCAACCACGCCTTCGCGCCCATGCGCTTGATGGCGCCGTTCCACGACGTCGCGGCCAGGGCGCTCAAAATCACGAACGCGATCATGCCCACCGTGATGAAGTTGCGTTTGACGATGTCTTTCCAGATGTCGCCCCAGGCGAAGAACTGGTCGATGGCGACGTAGTTGACGATGTGCAGCGCCACGTAAGCGAACGCCCACAAGCCCACCATGCGGCGCAAGCGCACCGGCCAGCGCCACCCGAACAGGATCTTCAACGGCGTCGCGGCCAACGCCACCAACACCATGCGCAACGCCCAATCGCCGAGGTAGCGGTTGATCGCCTCAATGGGGTTGGCGCCCAAGCCGTCGGTGAGCGCAAGGCCCGCCAGCCACGCCAGCGGAACGCTCAGCGCGACGAACACCAGCCACCACGCGGCCCGGTAGGGGATCGAAAACGAAGGGCTCGTTTGGGTCATGGTCGAGGTGCGCGCGCTCATCAGAAATACTTCGCCAAATCCATGCCACTATACATGTGTGCGACCTCATCGGCGTAGCCATTGAACATCAAGGTCGGTTCCTTGAAGAATTTGCCGATGGGGCGTTCCTTGGCTTGGGACCAGCGCGGGTGGGAAACCTCGGGGTTCACGTTGGCATAAAAGCCGTATTCGTTGGACGCCGCCAAATTCCACGACGTCGGCGGTTCTTTTTCGGTGAAGGTGATGCGCACGATCGATTTGATGCCCTTGAAGCCGTATTTCCACGGCACCACCAGACGTACCGGCGCGCCGTTTTGCGGCGGCATGACCTCGCCGTAAACGCCGGTCGCCAGCAACGTCAGCGGGTTCATCGCTTCGTCCATGCGCAGGCCTTCGACGTAGGGCCATTCCAGCACGCGGCGGTTTTGGCCGGGCATGCGCTTGGGGTCGTGCAGGGTTTCGAACGCGACGTACTTGGCCCGCGAGGTGGGCTCCAGGCGCTTGATGATGTCGGCCAGCGCGACGCCCGCCCACGGCACCACCATCGACCAGGTTTCGACGCAGCGATGGCGGTATATGCGCTCTTCCATTTGATGGGGGCGCAGCAGGTCTTCGACGTCGTAAACGCCCGGCTTGGCGACTTCACCGGCGATTTCGATGGTCCAGGGCTTGGTGACGAAATCCTTGGCGTTGTCGAACGGGTCGTCCTTGCCGGTGCCGAATTCGTAGAAGTTGTTGTACTCGGTGACCGATTCGTACGGCGTGGTCGGGGCGTCCACCGTGTAGGCGCTTTTGACCAGATTGGGCAGCTTTTCGCCTTTGACCCAGGCGGCGAAGGCATCGCGGCCGAACACGCTGCCGGCGATGCCGCCGGTGATCGCGGCGGCGGTGCCCTTCATGAAGGCGCGCCGTTGGAGGTAGATTTTTTGCGGGGTGGCGTCCGATTCGCGCAACTGCCAGGATTTCGGCGTTTTGATCAGCATGGGTCGGCTCCAATGATTTCGAGTGACTATAATGTAGGCGTCAACTGAGGCGGTTTCATGATCTAATTCGGTGCATCTCGCCAAAGGTTACGCTCCAACAAAACGCCTATGTTCCCCTTCGCAAAAGTTGATGTATAAGTTCCCCATGCGCACGCTTTATCACAATTGGCTATCGCCCCATTGCCGCAAAGTGCGGATCGTGTTGGGGGAAAAGAAGCTTGAATTCGATCTCGAGGTGGAAAAAACCTGGGAGCGCCGCGAGGCTTTTTTGCGCATCAACCCCGCCGGTGAAGTGCCGGTTCTGGTCGAAACCGCCGGTACGGCGATTTCCGGCGGACAGGTGATCGCGGAATATCTGGACGAATCGACCCCCAATCCGCCGTTGTTGGGCGCAAACCCGATGGAACGCGCCGAAGTGCGCCGTTTGTGTCAGTGGTTCGACGACAAATTCGACCGCGAAGTGGTGGTCAATCTGGTCGGCGAAAAGGTCATGAAACGATTCTTACGCCTCGGCTCGCCCGACAGCACGGCGATCCGTGCGGGCAAAACCAACGTCAAGCATCACCTCGCCTACATCGGCTATCTGGTCGAACGCCGCACCTGGCTGGCGGGCGATCATTTCTCGCTCGCCGACATCACCGCGGGCGCGCATCTGTCGTGCATCGATTATTTGGGCGATGTGCCGTGGATGGACTATCCGCTGGCCAAGGATTGGTACGCGCGCATCAAATCGCGCCCCAGCTTCCGTCCGTTGCTGCACGACCACATTCCCGGCGTGCCGCCGCCCAAGCACTATTCAGATTTGGATTTTTAGTAATAAACGAGCCCCCAAAAGCCGCGAATTGAGGACAAACGTCACAATTCCTCGGCGAAGTGCTCCAACAGGTGCGCCAGTTCGACGACTTCGTTTTTGAACTTGGCGCGGGCTTTCCAGTTGGGGTGCACGTTTTTGAGATTGCGTTCCTGGCGGATGCGCACCAAGCCGGTGGCCGGTTCGGCGAAGCAGAACATCTTTTGCGTCTTGGGGTCGTCCAGCAATTTGATGAAGTGGCCGTCCTTGTTTTCGAACGCGTGACCGGTTTTGACCGCAACGTCTTCGGCTTCACCCAATTCCAGGTCCAAGGTGGCGAAGCAGTCGAACAGCTTTTCTTCCGGGTCGACGTAGACCAATTCCATCTCGCCCTCGGGCTTGGGGTCCAAAACGATCACGTAGTGATGGACGTATTCCTTACCGATGCGGTCGAGTTTCAGGCACACCGCATGACCGTCTTCTGTAGAGCGGATCACCAACGCGCCGCAGCCGATTTCATGGGCTTGGCGATGGGTCGGACCGTCGGCATCCCCACTGGAGTTGAGGGGGAATTCGGGCGTTTCGAGATGGTTGTTGCTCATGGGCCTGTCCAGATTTGTAATTGCGTTAGCGCTAATATAAGAGCCCCGGGGTCGGGTTTCCAGGCCGATTACTCGACACCCGAATCCAGGGCGTGCAGATTGGCGCCGGCGGCCTCTGCCGCTTGCGACGAGGGGGCGTGTTCGATCACCCGGTTCCAGTCGGTTCGCGCCGCGCTTTTGCGCAAGGACAGACGGTGCACGATGCCCCGTTCCAGCAGCCCTTCGGGGTGGTTGGGGTTCAACGCCAAGGCGCGGTTCAAGTCGTCGAGCGCCAGATCCAGGGCGTCCAACTGACGATACGCCGCGCCGCGCATCACCAACGCTTCGACGTTTTCGGGATCGGAATAAATCACCCGGCTGAGGTCGTCAGCGGCTTCCCAATAGGCGCCTTGCAAGGCCAGGGCCTGGGCGCGGATGAGAAACGCATGGGTGTCGTTGGGGGCCAGGTTCAGCGCTGTATCCGCCACGGCGGCGGCGCGTTTTGGATCGCCCGCAGCCACCCACGCGCGCGCGCTTTGCACCAAAACTTGCGCCTTGAAGGCCGCACCGGCATGGACCGCGTCGGCGAGCTTTTCCAGCCCTTGCGCAGCCTCGCCGTAGTGGCCGATTTCCATCAAGGCGGCCAAGGCGCAATGTCGTGCGGGCAAACCCCCGCCCAGCCCTTCCCATTGGGTGGCGTCGTCGAATGCCGCCTCGGGGCTGACTTTCGCTTTGCCCATGCAGGCGTGATAACGGTTTTGCGCCTCGGCGGTGGTTTCGCCATGCGCGGCGCCGATGGCAAGCATGAACATCGTCGCGCCGACGCCGAGCAGGGTTGTGGCTTGTGTTGTGCGCATCATGGTGGCTACAGTTGCCGCGCGCTCACCAAAAAGCAAGCATGGCAAAATTTCATGACCCAAAAAACGCCCCATCTGTTTTGTTTCGGCCTCGGCTACAGCGCCAGCTGGCTGGCCCTAGATCTGCAACGCCAAGGTTGGCGCGTCACCGGCACCCATCGCCCCGGCGATGATGGCGGCGCGGGCGCGCTGGTGTTCGATCGCAACCACCCCTTGGAAAATTTCGACAAACTGTTCGCCGACGTTACCCATGTGTTGCTGTCGGTGCCGCCGGATGCGGCAGGTGATCCGGTGCTGGATCTGCACGGCGACGATCTGGCGCGCCATGCCCAACATCAAGGCGGCATTATCGAATGGCTGGGCTACCTGTCCACGGTCGGGGTTTACGGCGACACCGGCGGCAAGCCGGTCAACGAAACGTCCCGGCTGTTGCCGACCCAGGAACGTTCGCGCTTTCGCGGTCTGGCCGAAACCCGTTGGCAGAACCTCGCGGTGCGCAGCCGTTTGCCGCTGCACGTGTTTCGCCTGGCGGGCATTTACGGACCGGGACGCAGCCCCCTCGATAAGGTCCGCGCGGGTCGCGCCCAGCGCATCTCTCAGCCGGGGCATTTGTTTTCACGCATCCACGTCGCCGACATCGCTCAGGTCTTGAAGGCGTCGATGGCCAGGCCCAATCCGGGCGGCATCTACAACGTCTGCGACGACGACCCGGCCCAGCCCAGCGATGTCATCAAGTACGCCTGCGAGCTGCTGGGTGCGCCGGTGCCAGATGAAATTCCCTATGAAGAAGCGGTGAAAACCATGTCGCCCATGGCGCAAACCTTTTGGGCCGACAATCGCTTGGTGATGAATGACAAAATCAAGGACGAACTGGGCGTGGTGCTGGACTATCCCGACTACAAATCCGGCCTGCAAGCGGTGCTGGCGGTGGAAGGGATGAAGGCGTGACGGCGCTTACATCAACGGCGTGAAACGCTTTTCGTTGGCGTCGTAGCTGGACAGTTCACCCTCGGCGATGTCGAGGTACCAGCCGTGAATTTGCAACGTTCCGGCCTCGACCCGTTCGCGGATGAACGGGAAGGTCATGAGGTTGTCGAGCGACACCAGCACCGCATGGCGTTCGCAGGCCCGGTCCAAATCCTCGCCCTCGATGTGCGGGTCGGCGGCCTTGGCGTGCTCGTAAGCCTTGTCGACGATGCTGGTCCACGCACCGACAAAGCGGCCCGCGACCTTGTTGCCTTCTTGGCCGTGAATCATGGCTTTGACGCCTGAACAGTGGGCGTGGCCGAACACCACCACGTGCTCGACGCCCAATTGTTCAACGGCAAATTCCAACGCCGCCGAGGTGCCGTGATAGGAGATTTCGCCGTTTTCGTCTTCTTCGTAGGGCGGCACCAGATTGGCGACGTTGCGAATGGCGAAGACGTCGCCGGGATCGGTTTGCAGCACGATCGCCGGGTCGACCCGCGAATCGGCGCACGCGATCATCACCACCTTGGGCTTTTGGCCTTCGCGCACCAAGCGGCGGTAGAGGTCCTTGCGTTCGGAAAAGTAACGTTCGCGGAAAAACGTGAAGCCGAAAATGAGTTTGTTGAGGATGGGGGTCATGCCGTCTCTCTATCCGGATTCTCAAGGTCGTTCAACAGGTTGCCCAGCGTGCGCGTCAGCCGCCTGAGGTCGGCGGTCTCCGACAGGCGGTGATCGCCGTTCTTGACGAACTGGATCTCCACATCGTCCGTGACCAAGGCATCTTGCAGCTTGAGCGCCGTCGCCCAAGGCACGTCGCGGTCCTGCATACCCTGAATCAAACGCACCGGCACCTGAATATTGAGCGGGTCGCGCAGCAAAAGATGGTTCTTGCCGTCTTCGATCAAGGCTTTGGTGATGATGTAGGGGTTGAGCGGATCGTAATCGCTGGGCAGGGCGACGTGACCTTCGCGGTCCAATTCAGCACGCTGCGCGTCGTTGAGCTCGTTCCACATCAAGTCTTCGGTGAAGTCCGGCGCGCTGGCCAAACCGACCAGACCCCTCAGCCGTTCCGGGCGCTCGCGCGCCACCAGCAACATCAGCCAGCCGCCCATCGAGCTGCCGACCAGAACTTGCGGGCCTTCGGTGAGATGATCCAAAGCATACATTGCATCGGCGGCCCACTGGCCGATGGTGCCGTCGACGAACGCGCCCGACGATTTTCCATGCCCGGTGTAGTCGAACCGCAAAAAGGCCCGGCCTTGGTCTTGGCACCACGATTCCAGCGCCAGCGCCTTGCTGCCTTCCATGTCGGACTTGAACCCGCCGAGAAACATCACCCCGGTCGGCTTGTCGCGATTCTTGCCGGGAGTGAAGTGGTAGGCGATCGTCGCGCCGTCTTCACGGGTGACGATTTGCGGTGCTGAGTTGGGGCCATTGGAAGTTGGGGCTTGCATTTCTCTGGACACCTCACTTATGAACTGCAACCATTCTTTATGCCGTGCCAGACCTTTCATTGTAAAGAACGGCGAAGACCGAAGGGGCTATGAGCATTACGCAGAACCATACCATTCTTAACCCGGCCGCCAAACGCGCACCGGACACGGGAACCGTTGGCGGCGGGGAAAATCCGTCTCAAAAGCCGCCGGTGACCATTTTGCAGGTGCTGCCCGCACTCGGCGGCAGCGGCGGGGTGGAACGCGGCACGGTGGAAATCGCTGGCTGCATTTCGGCGCAAGGCTGGGGCTCTTTGGTGGCGTCCAACGGCGGCGAGCGGGTTTATCAGCTGCAACGCGCGGGCGCGGATCATTTCCAACTGCCGCTGCATTCTAAAAATCCGCTGACCATCTATGCCAACATTTCCAAGTTGGAAAAGCTGATCAAGGAACAGGGTGTGGACATCGTGCACGCCCGTTCGCGGGCCCCCGCGTGGAGCGCCTATTACGCCTGCCAACGTACCGGCACGGCGTTCGTCACCACCTTTCACGGCACCTATTCCGTCGGCACGGCCTTGAAAAGGTTCTACAATTCGATCATGACCCGGGGTGACCGGGTGATCGCCATTTCCAAGTTCATCGCCGGACATTTGAAGCAGATGTACGGCGCGCCGGGCGACAAGATCCGCATTATTCATCGCGGCGTCGATCTGGACAGCTTCAACGCTGGGCTGGTCAGTGCCGAGCGGGTGGTCAAGTTGTCGCAAACGTGGCGTCTGGAAGACGGTTATCCGGTGGTGATGTTGCCCGGGCGTCTGACCCGCTGGAAAGGCCAGGCGGTGTTCATCGAAGCGATCGCGGCGCTGGGGCGCAACGACATACGTTGCGTGCTGGTGGGTTCCGACCAGGGCCGCACCGGTTACCGCAAGGAATTGGAACGCCTGATCGAACAAAACGGCCTCAGTTCGGTGGTGCGCATTTTCGACCACTGCGACGACATGCCCGCCGCTTACATGATGGCCGACGTGGTGGTTTCGGCCTCGACCGATCCCGAAGCGTTCGGCCGCGTGGTGATCGAGGCCCAGGCCCTGGGCCGTCCGGTGGTGGCCCCCGATCATGGCGGGGCGTGCGAAACCATCATCGAGGGACAGACCGGCTGGTTGTTTCCCCCTGGCGACAAGGCGGCGTTGGCCGAAGCGTTGCGGTCGGCGTTGAGCCTGGATGAAGACGGCCGCCGCGCCTTTGCCGAGCGCGCGTTGACGAGCGTGCGCGAACATTTTTCCAAGGACGCGATGTGCGAAAAGACCCTCAACGTCTATCGCGAGGTGCTGCGCGAACGCGGCAGGGACGTGTAACGGCGTGAACGAAGCGGGCGAACGCATTCTCATCATCAAGCTGGGCGCATTGGGCGATTTCGTCCAAGCGTTGGGGCCCATGGCGGCGATTCGCCGCCATCATCAAAACCGCCCCGGCGGCGCGCATGTGGTGTTGCTGACGTCCAAGCCTTACGTCGATCTGGCCCGCGCCAGCGGTTTGTTCGACGATGTGTGGGTCGACGAAGAACGCCCCAAGGCGTGGCAGATCGGCCGCATCAGGCGGCTGCGCCAAAAGCTCAAGTCGGGAAAGTTTACCCGCGTGTACGATTTGCAGACGTCCGATCGCTCGAGCTTTTATTTTCATATTCTCGGTCCGGGCAAGCGTCCCGAGTGGTCGGGCATCGCGCGTGGTTGCTCGCACCCCCACGACAATAGCCAGCGCGATCTGATGCACACCATCGACCGGCAAAAGGAACAGCTGGCCAAGGCGGGCATCCACGATGTGGGGCTGTCGGACCTCAGCTTCGCGGCCAAGGACGTCAGCGCGTTCGGCATCGAAAAGCCGTTCGCGTTGCTGGTGCCCGGCGGCGCGCCGCACCGTCCGGCCAAGCGCTGGCCTGCGGAACGTTTCGCCGAGCTGGCCAATCGGCTGTATGCCGCGGGCGTCACCCCGGTGGTGCTGGGGGGGCGCGCCGAACAGGCGATCGCAGCGTTGATCGAACACGATGCGCCGGGAACCGTGAATTTGTGCGCCAAGACCGATTTCATCGACATTGCGGTATTGGCGCGCGGTGCGGCGCTGGCGGTCGGCAACGACACCGGGCCGATGCACATGATCACGCTGGCGGGCTGTCCCAGCGTGGTGGTCTATTCGTTCGAAAGCGACCCGGCGCTGTGTGCGCAACGCGGACCGCGCGTCAAAATCCTGCGCAAAGAGAGCCTTGAAGCGCTTTCCGTTGCTGAGGTTTGGGACGCCGGGGTGCGCATTGGCGCACTGGACTCGCACGCGGCGACATAAGCCCCGACAGAGGCACCTTGACAGGGCCCTGAATCCCCTTACATTCCCGGGTTTCAAATATGTTTTCGTGCGATTTTGCAAGGTAAGGCACAGGTTTCATGGTTCAGCTGACACTTCCCGACGGTTCCATCCGCAAATACGACGCCCCGGTGACGGGTGCCGACGTCGCGGCTGAAATCGGTCCGGGCCTGGCGAAGGCCGCTTTGGCGGTTAAAATCAACGGCGAGATGGCGGATTTGTCCCAGACCATCACCGAAGATAGCGCGTTCGCCATCGTCACCGCCAAGGACGAAGAGGCGCTGGAACTGCTGCGTCACGACGCCGCGCACGTGATGGCCGAAGCCGTGCAAGAACTGTATCCCGACGTGCAGGTGACCATAGGTCCGGCCATCGAAAACGGCTTTTATTACGATTTCGCCCGCGCCGAACCGTTTACGCCCGACGATCTGGAAAAGATCGAAAAGCGCATGATGGAAATCGTCGACCGCAACGAAGAGATCACCCGCGAAGAGTGGGACCGTTCCGAGGCGATCGAATTCTTCAAGGAAAAGGGCGAGCACTACAAAGCCCAGATCATCGAAGCGATCCCCGAAGGCCAAACCATTTCGCTGTATCGCCAAGGCGACTTCATCGACCTGTGCCGTGGCCCGCACTTGCCGTCCACCGGCAAGCTGGGCAAGGCGTTCAAGCTGATGAAGCTGGCGGGTGCGTACTGGCGCGGCGATTCCAACAATGAAATGCTCCAGCGCATCTATGGCACCGCCTGGGCCGATAAGAAGCAACTGGCGGCTTATCTGCACATGCTGGAAGAGGCTGAAAAGCGCGATCATCGCCGCCTGGGCCGGGAAATGTCGCTGTTTCACCTGCAAGACGTGGCGCAGGGCTCGGTGTTTTGGCACCCCAACGGCTGGACCATGTACCGCGCGGTGCAAAACTACATGCGCGCCCGCTTGGAAGAGGCCGGTTACGTCGAGGTCAACACCCCGCAGATGGTCGACCGCAGCTTGTGGGAAGCGTCCGGACACTGGGAAAAATTCCGCGAGAACATGTTCGTCGCCGAATCCGAAGACCGCATCTTGGCCATCAAGCCGATGAACTGCCCGTGTCACGTGCAGATTTTCAAGCAAGGCACCACCAGCTATCGCGATCTGCCGTTCCGCATGGCCGAGTTCGGCTCGTGCGCGCGCAACGAACCGTCCGGTGCGTTACATGGTTTGATGCGGGTGCGCGCGTTCGTTCAGGACGACGCCCACATCTTCTGCACCGAAGACCAGATCGAGTCGGAAACCAAGGCGTTCATCGCCTTGCTGTCGTCGGTCTACAAGGATTTCGGCTTCGAAGACTTTGTGGTCAAATTCTCCGACCGTCCGGAAAAGCGCGCCGGCACCAACGAAACCTGGGACAAGGCCGAAAACGCCTTGCGCCAAGCGTCCGAGGCCGCCGGGGTGGAAATGACCCTCAATCCCGGCGAAGGCGCGTTCTATGGACCGAAGCTGGAATTCGTGCTGCGCGATGCCATCGGCCGCGACTGGCAGTGCGGTACCTTGCAGGTCGATTTCGTTTTGCCGGAACGTCTGGATGCCGCCTATGTCGGCGAAGACGGCGAAAAGCATCGTCCGGTGATGTTGCACCGGGCCATTCTCGGTTCGTTCGAGCGCTTTATCGGCATCTTGATCGAAAACTACGCCGGGCGGCTGCCGTTGTGGTTGGCGCCGGTTCAGGCGGTGGTCACGACCATCACCTCGGACGCCGACGATTATGCCGAAGACGTCTATAAGGCCTTGAAAAAGGCCGGTATTCGCGCCGAAATCGACATCCGCAACGAAAAGATCAACTACAAAATCCGCGACCATAGCCACAAGAAAGTTCCGGCGATTTTGGTCGTCGGCAAGCGCGAAGCCGAAGAAGGCAAGGTCGCGGTGCGCCGTCTGGGCGGCAAGGATCAAGAAATCCTTGCGCTTGCAGAGGCAATTGATATCCTCACTGCCGAAGCAAAGGGCCCGCTCGCCGGGAGCTAAGCCTCGCTTCATAAAAAAGTTCAGCACTGTAAATTTTTAAGCGCCGCCCGGAGGCGCACAACTGTAGGAGAAGGGCCATCTCCCGCCCACCTTTTAACAAGAAACCGACCATTGATGGACCGCGCGTCAATGAACGCATCACCGTAGACGAAGTCCGACTGGTCGGACCCGATGGTGAAATGATCGGCGTAAAACCCACCGCAGAAGCCATTGAAATTGCAGCGGGCCACGGCCTGGATCTGGTTGAGGTATCGCCCAACGCAGAACCGCCGGTGTGCAAAATCCTCGACTACGGCAAGTACAAGTACGAGGAACAGAAAAAGCGCAACGAGGCGAAAAAGAAGCAGAAGGTCATCGCGATCAAGGAGATCAAGATGCGCCCCGGCATCGACATTCATGATTATGAAGTCAAGATGAAGGCGGCGCGCAAGTTCCTCGATAACGGCGACAAAGTGAAAGTCACCATCCGCTTCCGCGGCCGCGAAATGGCGCACCAGGATCTCGGCCTCAAGGTCTTGATCAAGATGCGCGATGAGCTGGAAGAACTGACCAAGGTCGAACAGATGCCCAAATCCGAAGGGCGTATGATGACCATGGTGCTGGCGCCGAAATAACTCTCGCCGCCAAGCCGCAAGAATTCAAAACCCCCGTCCCAACTGGGCGGGGGTTTTTGCTTTTTTCGTGTCGTTCGGGCGTGCACGGCGGTCAGGGAAGTGATAACTTTCCGCCATGACCGACGCCATCACCAAAGCCCAGTACGACGAACTGTCACGCCAGATCGTGCAGCTCTATGAATATATGGAGCGCATCAAAACTGAAATTGCCACCGTCAAGCATCCCAATGCGCCGGTCGATCATTTCAACAAAGCGGCCGATCAATTGGCGGCCATCGTGCAAGCCACCGAAGACGCCACCAACACGATCATGGAAGCGACCGAGGCGACATCGAGCATCGCCGAAAGTCTCAAGGACCGCATCCGCATCGGCGAGGTCACTGACGATCTCGACAAAATCATCGAACATTCCAACCACGTGTTCGAGGCATGCACCTTTCAAGACATCACCGGCCAGCGTATCGGCAAGATCGTGCAAACGATGAATTTGCTGGAAGGCACGTTAAGTTCGTTGGTGGTGATCATCGGCAAGGATTCGATCGCCGCGCTGCCGGTACGCCCCGTCGAAAAGCCAAAAGATGGCGACGTGCCGATGGACGGCCCGGCGTTGGAAGGCGAAGAAAGCGTCAGCCAAGCCGACATCGACGCGATGTTCGATTGAACGAACGCAGGCGGTTCAGCTCGTTTTCATTTCGTGCGCTTCACACTGATTTTTCATTTCGCGCGCTTCACGCGCAGGCCCGCCATGCGCCCGCGTAGATAGGCGCCCAGCGCCGCGATGTCCAAATCGCGGCGAAACGCCGAACGCCACACCAGCCCGATTTGACGCGGCGCACCGTTTGTTTTGAGCGGGCGGACCTCCAGGTTGGTGGTGTTGATCATGCCCGAACTGAGCGCGATTTCCGGCAGGAACGTGATGCCCAGACCGTTGGCGACCATTTCGGCGAGGGTGTAAAGACTCGACGATTCAAAGTTGCCGCTTTGGCGCGCACCGCTGCGCAGTCCGGAAAGTTCGCACGCCGCCAAGGCATGATCGCGCAGGCAATGGCCGTCTTCGAGCATCAACAATTCATCCGTCGGCAGGTCGGCGGGCGACAGGCTGCGTTTTTTCGCCAAAGGATGATTGCGCGGCAACGCCACCCAAAAAGCGTCGTCGCCCAAGGTCATGGATTGCAGCGCGCCGATGTCGTAGGGCTGGGCGATGATTGCTGCTTCAAGATCGCCGCGGTTCAGTTGGTCGATGACTTCGGCCGAGCGGCCTTCCTTCAAATACAGCTTCAAGTCCGGATAGGCCTCGCGCAAACCGGCCAGCACGCGCGGCAACACGAACGGCCCGATGGTCGGAATCACGCCCAAGCGCATGCGCCCGCTGAGCGGTTGGCTGGCGGCGCTGGCGACCTCGGCAATTTCGCGCGCGCCGTCGAGCACCACGCGGGCCTTGTCCGCGATCTCCAGCCCTAACGGGGTGGGTTGGACCTTGCGCCGGGTGCGTTCCACCAGTTCCGCCTGAAGCAGCGTTTCCAATTCGCGCAGTCCCGCGCTGAGCGTCGATTGGGTGACGTGGCAGCGATCGGCGGCATGGCCGAAATGGCGCAGATCGACCACCGCGATGAGGTATTCCAGTTGGCGCAATGTCGGCAGATACATAATCGATTCCTTCGATAACTGAAAGAAATTTAATCCATTGGATCGATTTATTCAAGATCCGTATGTTTGCTCTCAACGAACACCCAAGCAAACACCAAGCGATCACCGCAACCGACAAATCTGGAGAACAAACATGAGCAACACCGATAAAAAATCCGTGACCATCGAGAACCTCGAAGCCGCTTTCGCCGGCGAGTCGATGGCCAACCGCAAGTACCTCTACTTCGCCCGTCAGTGCCGCGCGCTCGGCGCCGTCGATGTGGCCGAAGTTTTCGAAGCCACCGCAGAGCAAGAGACCGCCCACGCTTTTGGCCACCTGGAACTGCTGTACCCGTCCAAAGAACTGACCGTGGACCGCATGCTGGAATTGGCGGTCGAAGGCGAGACCTACGAATACACCGAAATGTATCCGAAGTTCCGTCACCTCGCCCTGGAAGAAGGCCGCATGGACGCGGTCAAGGAAATGGACGAGCAGATTGAAGAAAGCCGCGAACACGCTGAAATGTTCGCCGCCGTGCTCGAAAAGGCCGCCAAACGCTTCGCCGCGCTGGCCAAGGTCGAAGAGCGCCACGCCGGTCACTATCAGGACGCGCTGGACAAGGTTCGTTCCAACGCCGCAGCCGCCGAATAAGCAAACAAAACAACACGACATACGAAAAAGGAAACCAAGCTATGAATAACCAAAAGTACATCTGCGTTGTCTGCAACTACGTCTACGACCCGGTCGTCGGCATGCCCGAAGACGGTATCCCCGCCGGCACCGCGTTCGCCGACATCCCCGACGACTGGGCCTGCCCCGATTGCGGTGTGTCCAAGGAAGACTTCGAAGTGATGGAGGCGGCGGCTTAAGCCGCCCCTCTTCACCGCCCCCATTTTCAAGACATAAGGACCAAGCCATGAACGCCCCCCTTTATCACGCCGACACCGTTATCATTGGCACCGGCATGGCCGGGATCACCCTGGCGCGCGAACTGCGCAAGCTGAATGGTGAAACCACCATCATGCTGATCACGGGGGACGATGGTGCGGTTTATTCCAAACCGATGATTTCCAACGCCTTCGCCCAGGGCAAGTCGCCGCAAGACTTGGTGCAGAAAACCGCCGCTCAAGTGAGCGAAGATTTGAACGCCCAGGTTTGGAGCGACACCCAAGTCATCGCGATCAATCGCAAGGATAAAGCGGTGATCGTCAACACGGGTAAGGGCCGCGAAGTGATCGGTTACGGCAATCTGGTCCTGGCGGTGGGCGCAAGCCCGCGCCCTTATGAGGTCGAAGGCAGCACCGCGGTGCCGCTACCCGCCGTCAACAACTTGCGCGACTATGCCCAGTGGCGCGAAGGATTGGGCGAACAGGCTCGGGTTTTGCTCATCGGTGCGGGTTTGATCGGGACCGAATTCGCCAACGATCTGGCCGGCGCGGGGTACAGCGTCGATGTGGTCGACCCTGCGCCGCAACCTCTGTCGCGGCTGTTGCCGGACGATTTGGGCCAAGTGATGCAAGATGCGCTCAGCGCCATCGGCGTTCGCTTTCACATGGGCCGGGTGGTCACCGGCGTGGTGGCGGACGAGCACGGCAACATCGCCCGTCTCGACGATGGCAAACGGGTCGTGTTCGACCACGCGCTCACGGCCATCGGCCTGGTGGCGAACACCGGATTGGCGCGCACCGCGGGCCTGAGCGTAGATCGCGGCATTCGCGTCGATGGCTATCTGCGCACGTCGGACCCGAATATTTATGCGCTGGGCGATTGCGCCGAAACGGATGCGGGCATGTTGCCGTTCATCCTGCCGTTGATGGCTGAGGCCCGCGCCCTGGCGGGGACCTTGAGCGGCACGCCGACCCAAGTGTTTCTGCCGGCGCTGCCGGTGGCGGTGAAAACCCCTGCTTTGCCGGCCGTGGTGTGCCCCCCCAAACCCGGCGCGGTGGGCGAATGGGTGATCGAAGGCAGCGGCCAGGACCGCCGTGCCTTGTTCATCGGCGCGGACGGCGAGACTTTGGGGTTTGCGTTGACCGGCCTGGAAACCAAGGCGCGTCAGGCTTTGGCCAAGAACATGCCGGAGCTTTTGGCGGCTTGAACACGAGATGACCGGCGGTCCAGCCCCTCAGTCTCCCCCCAGACTTGAACGGACCGCCCGTCCGCCCCTTCGCCTCCTCCCCCCAAACGTGAGGCGAAGGGGCGATTTTTTGTGCCGCCCCGCCGGCTGCGTAAGTCAATGATCGCAAGCGATTCAGCCCTTGCATTGGGGTCGCCGATTGGCTATAACCCGGCCTTCCTCGCACGTCTGCGGGAAAGATCGTTACGGGCGGCATGGCAGGGCATGCCTGGACCGCCTTTGAAATGCAAAACCGGATGCACCCTCTTCGGCCGTGCATCCACAGACGAAGGATAAGCAAAATGCCCAAGCTGAAGACGAAATCCAGCGCCAAGAAGCGCTTCCGTCTCACCGGTAGCGGTAAAGTCCGTTCCGGTGCCGCCTGCACCCAGCACATGTTGCGCCGCCGCTCTCAGAGCATGAAGCGCAAAGCCCGTGGCACCATGATCCTGTGTGATGCCGACGCCAAGCTCGTGCTGAGCTACATGCCGTACGCGAAATAAGCGTCGCAGCGATTTAGAGACGGAGAAAAGATATGTCCCGTGTGAAACGTGGTGTTACCACTCACGCCCGCCACCGCAAAGTCATCAAGGCAGCCAAAGGCTACCGCGGCCGTAATAAAAACGTTTTCAGCGTTGCCGTTGAAAAGGTCGAAAAAGGTCTGCAATACGCCTACCGCGACCGCCGCACCAAAAAGCGCGAATTCCGCAAACTGTGGATCCAGCGTATCAACGCCGGCGCACGCCTCAGCGGCCTGACCTACTCGACCTTCATGAACGGCCTGTCCAAGGCCGGTATCGAGCTGGACCGCAAGGTTCTCGCCGACCTCGCCGTGCGCGAGCCGGATGCGTTTAAAAGCTTGGTGGAACAGGCCCAGGCCGCTCTCGCCAAGTAAGACACCGGATCGGATAATTCCGATCTGAGCGTTATTTCGAGAGGGGCTGGCGCCTAACGCCGGCCCCTTTTGTGTGTTTAAGGGGAACGAACGTGTCGGACACGATGGATAAACTCAAAGCCGATCTTCTCGCTCAGGTGCAGGCCGCGGACAGCCTTCAAGCGCTCGATGAGGTGCGCGTCGCAGCATTGGGCAAAAAGGGCGCGATCACGGCCCAGATGAAAAATCTCGGCGGCCTGGAGCCCGAACAACGTAAAGCCGCAGGCCAAGCGCTCAACGCCATCAAGGACGACGTCGCCGCCGCCATCGAGGCGAAAAAAACCGCCATGGCGGACGCCGAACTGAACGCCAAGCTGTTGGCCGAAAAGATCGACGTCACCTTGCCCACGCGGCCCGAGCGCGAAGGCTTCATCCATCCCATCAGCCAGACCATCGAAGAGGTCGTGGCGATTTTGGGTGAAATGGGTTTCGAGGTCGCCGAAGGTCCGGAAATCGAAGACGACTGGTACAACTTCACCGCCCTGAATATCCCCGAAGACCATCCCGCACGTCAGGAACACGACACCTTTTATCTGCCCGGCGTCGGTGAAAAGGGTCGCAAGGTTTTGCGCACCCACACATCGCCGGTGCAAATCCGTACCATGATGCATTCCAAGCCGCCGCTGCGCATCATCGCGCCGGGACGCACGTACCGCTGCGATTACGACGCCACCCACTCGCCGATGTTTCATCAGATCGAGGGCTTGGTGGTGGATGAAACCACCCACATGGGGCACCTCAAGGGTTGCCTGATCGATTTTTGCCGGGCCTTTTTCGGCGTCGACGAGCTGCCGGTGCGGTTCCGCCCCAGCTATTTCCCGTTCACCGAACCGTCTGCGGAAGTCGACATCGGCTGTTCGCGTAAGGGCGGCGAGTTCAAGATCGGCCATGGTGAAGACTGGCTGGAAATTCTCGGCTGCGGCATGGTCAACGGCAAGGTTTTGGAAAACTGCGGCATCGATTCCACCAAGTATCAGGGCTTCGCCTTCGGCATCGGCATCGAGCGCTTGGCGATGCTGAAATACGGCATACCCGATCTGCGCACGTTCTATGAATCGGATCTGCGCTGGTTGCGTCATTACGGATTCCAGGCCTTGGATGTGCCGTCGATGGTGGGAGGGTTGAACCAATGAAATTCACGCTGAGCTGGCTCAAAGATCATCTCGACACCGACGCGACCTTGGACCAAGTGGTCGAACGTCTGACGATGTTGGGTTTGGAAGTCGAAGGCGTCGAAGACCGTGCCGAAGGTTTGGAAGGCTTCGTCGTCGGCGAAGTGCTGGAAGCCGAAAAGCATCCCGACGCCGACAAGCTGCAAATTCTCAAGGTCAACAACGGTCGTGAAATTCTTCAAGTCGTGTGCGGTGCGCCCAACGCGCGCAAAGGCCTGAAGGGCGTGTTCGGTGCGTCCGGCATGTACGTGCCGGGCCTGGACGTGACGCTGAAGGATGCGACCATTCGCGGTGTGGACAGCAAGGGCATGATGTTGTCGGAACGCGAAATGGGCTTGTCGGACGAGCACACCGGTATCGTCGACCTGGACCCAAGCGCCGAAGTCGGTGCCCGCGCCGTCGATGTCATGGGCCTCGCCGATCCGGTGATCGAAATCGCCATCACGCCCAACCGTGGCGACTGCCTGGGCGTGCGCGGCATCGCCCGCGATCTCGCCGCCAGCGGCTTGGGGACCTTGAAGCCCCATGGGATCGAAGCCGTTAAAGGCGTTTTCGACAGCCCCATCGACGTCAAGCTCGACTTCCCGGCCGGTGCCGAAACCGCGTGCTCGCAATTTGCCGGGCGCTATGTGCGCGGCGTCAAAAACGGCCCGTCGCCGAAGTGGATGCAGGACCGCCTGCTGGCGATTGGTCTGCGCCCGATTTCGGCGCTGGTCGACATCACCAACTATTCGACCTTCGATCTTGGCCGCCCGTTGCACGTGTTCGACGCCGACAAGGTCAGCGGCAACATCACCGCGCGGCTGGGCCGTGCGGGCGAAAAACTGCTGGCGCTTGATGGCAAGGAATATGCCATCGACGAAGAGATGTGCGTGATCGCCGACGACGCCAAAGCCGAAGCGCTTGCGGGCGTGATGGGTGGCGAAGAAAGCGGCTGCACCGAAGACACCGTCAACGTGTTCATCGAAAGCGCCATTTTCGATCCGGTGCGCACCGCGGCGACCGGGCGCAAACTCAACCTGATGAGTGATGCGCGCTATCGGTTCGAGCGTGGCATCGACAACGATTTCGCCGTCGATGGGTGCGAAAACGCCACCCGTTTGATTTTGCAGCTGTGCGGCGGCGAACCGTCCAACACCATCGTTGCCGGCGACGGCCCCGATTGGCGGCTCAAAATCGATTTTCGCCCGGCGCGCGTCAAAGGCTTGACCGGCGTCGAGGTCGACGAAGCGGAAATGGAACGCATTCTCACGGTGCTCGGCTTCATCGTTCATAAGGGCGCGGATAGCTGGCAGGTCGAAGCTCCCGCGTGGCGTGGCGACATGGTCGGCGAAGCCTGCGTGGTCGAGGAAATCGTCCGCGTACACGGCTATCACAACATCCCCCACGTTTCGATGGAGCGCACCGATGCATTGCCTCACCCGGCGGTCAGTCCGGTGATGCGCCGTCGGCGCGGCGTGCGCCGCACCTTGGCGGGCCGTGGTTTGGTCGAGGCGGTGACCTATTCGTTCCTGCCCAGCACCCATGCGGAGTTGTTCGCCGGCGACGGCGGCGTGCCCGAGAGCTTGCGGCTGAGCAATCCGATTTCAGCGGATCTCGACGTCATGCGCCCGTGCTTGCTGCCCAACCTGATTGCGGCGCTTGGGCGCAACGACGCGCGCGGTTCTCACGATGGCACGCTGTTTGAAGTCGGTCCGCAGTTTGCGGGCGACGGCGTCGACGACCAGACCTTGGTCGCCGCCGGTGTGCGCTCGGGTCAAGCGGTGGGGCGCAACTGGGCAGGTCCGCCGCGCAACGTCGATGCGTTCGACGCCAAGGCCGACGCCATCGCGGCGTTGTCGGCAGCAGGCGCGCCGGTCGATAATCTGCAGGTCTTCCCCGCCGAAGCGGGCGGCCCCGGCTGGTATCACCCGGGGCGTTCGGGCAGTTTGCATCTCGGCCCCAAAACGGTGCTGGCGAATTTTGGCGAGGTCCATCCCGGCACGCTGAAAAAGATGGGCGTCAAAGGCCCGGTGGTGGCGTTTGAGGTGTTTCTCGACAACTTGCCACAGTCTAAGGCGAAAAAGAGCCAAGCCCGTCCATTGGTCAAGCTGTCGGCGTTTCAGTCTGTAGAGCGTGATTTTGCGTTCTTGGTCGATGAAACCGTCGAGGCCGCGCAAATCGTGCGGGCGGCTCTGGGCGCCGAGAAAGGCCTGATCAGCGACGTGCAGTTGTTCGACGTCTATCAGGGCCAAGGCGTGGCGGAGGGCAAAAAGTCCGTGGCCATCCAGGTGACGTTGCAGCCGTTCGACAAGACCATGACGGATGAAGAGATCGAAGCCGTAGCTACAAAAGTTGTCGCTAGCGTGGGAAAATCCACCGGGGGTCAACTGCGCACTTGAATAAACGCCAAATTGATGTACATACAACCGTATGCTTTCGGGTCCCGGTTCCGATGTTCGCTGAATTTTGCCGAGATCAAGTGTAATGATGCAAGTAACTTATTGTTTATCTTGCGTTAACACACGCGCATTATACCTTAGTGGTAGTATAAAGGGTGAAAGTGGTCTTACCAGACGGATCTGATAGCCCCAAGAGCATGCAATTGCTGAGTTTTACGCTGAAATGGGGATGGCGGCGTAAAGTGCTGAGTTGTTTTTATGTGCAATTTTGAGGGATTTGGAACTGTTCAATGGCACGAAATGAAACTCTTACCGGAGTTGAGCGTTTTTTCGACGATGACGAAATCATCGTCAGCAAAACCGATCCCACCGGCCGTCTCGTTTACGCAAACGACGTTTTTTTGCGTCTTGCAGGCATGACGGAAGCGGAAACCATCGGCCAACCGCACTCGGTCATTCGTCATCCGGATATGCCACGCGCAGTCTTTAAGCTGCTGTGGGACACGATTTCGTCCGGCAAAGAGCTGTTTGCCTATGTGGTCAACCGCTCGAAAAACGGCGATCATTATTGGGTTCTGGCGCACGTTACGCCCAGTTTCGATACCAACGGCAAGATCGTCGGCTATCATTCCAATCGTCGCACGGCGGACCGCAAGGTTCTCGAAAACGTGATTATGCCGCTCTACAAGAAATTGCTCGATATTGAAAACAGCCATGCCAACCGCAAGGACGGCATGAACGAAGCTTATGACACGCTGCTGAAAATTCTTGAGGAAAAGGGGGTCGCGTACGATGAGTTCATCTTCTCTCTCCAAAGCTAAAATCGCGATCATCGTCACCGCGGCGTCCGCTATCGCCGCCGAAGCTACGGTCTTGGCCGGCGCGCCGACGTTCGTCAACGAAATCGTCATCGGCATCGGGGTCTTGAGCGCCATAGGTGGTTTATTGTTGCTGACCAAGGCCAATAAGGAATTTCGCCGCACCATCGATGTGTGCAAACGCATCGACGAAGGCGATTTCGAAGCGCGTATTATCGGCATCGTCGAAGGCGGCGATTTGGGCGAAATGCAGCAGACCATCAACTCGATGATCGACCGTTGCGACGCATATGTCCGTGAATCCATGGCGTGTCAGGAATACGTGTCGCGCAACAAATATTTCCGCCGGATCCTGCCGGGCGGCATGAAGGGCACGTTCCTCAACGCCGCCAACGTGTTCAACGGCGCGACCGAGGCGATTGCATTGAAGGTCAAGAACTTCTCTGCCGTTGCAGACGATTTTGAAACCAACATGAAGCACGTGGTCGATACCGTTGCATCTGCAGCGACTGAGCTGCAATCCACCGCGCAGGGCATGGAAAGCACGGCGCAAGCCACCAGCCAACAAGCGACGACGGTTGCTTCTGCCGCTGAAGAAGCATCCACCAACGTGCAAACGGTTGCATCCGCTGCGGAAGAGCTGTCCAGCTCGATCAGCGAAATTTCCCGCCAAGTTGCGCAGTCGACGCAGATCGCTGGTGCTGCCGTGGTCGAAGTCGATGGCGCCAACGAAAAGGTCCAAGGCTTGGCGACGGCCGCGCAGAAAATCGGCGAGGTTGTGGCTCTGATCACCGACATCGCCGATCAAACCAACTTGCTGGCCTTGAACGCGACCATCGAAGCGGCACGTGCCGGTGAAGCCGGTAAGGGCTTCGCGGTGGTGGCGTCGGAAGTGAAAAACCTTGCCAACCAGACGGCCAAGGCGACCGAGGAAATCTCCGCGCAAATCGGCGGTATCCAAAGCGCTACGCAGGATGCGGTTACGGTCATCGGATCCATCGGCGGCACCATCAACAAGATGAACGAGATCACCTCGGCCATCGCGGCGGCGGTCGAAGAGCAGGGCGCAGCGACGCAAGAAATTGCGCGCAACGTGGAACAGGCCTCTTCGGGTACCACCGAAGTGACGACGAACATCGTTCAAGTTACCCAGGCAGCGAACGAAACCGGTCACAGTGCTCATGACGTCTTGGGCGCTGCGGGCGAATTGTCCAAACAGGCCGAAGTTCTCGGCACGGAAATGGATAAGTTCGTGATCGAGATGCGCAAGGTCATCTAAGCGTCGTTTCATTTCATATCGTTGAAGCCGGGCCCGGTTTGGCCCGGCTTTTTCGTGTCTGGTGTGCGCGCCTGCAAATCGCCTCATTCACGCCCTGCCGCCGACGCAAAGACGGTGTTGAATGGATCTATCGAAAATGGAAATTGCGTGAAGTACAGGGGACGAAGGCAATGCGTTTGATATTTCCACTATCGATCGCCGGTGCTTTGGCGGTTGTCGCTTGGCCGCTGGTCGATACAACCGATGACCCGGCGATGTCGTTCATCGACGCAAGGACGACAAATTTTCCAGTTCAGCGCGCGGCATGGGTCGGTGACGACGAAAAGCGCAATGCGATTTTAAGCAGTGCGGTTTGGGTTGCCCATGAATCCGCCCCTCCGTTGATGGTCCGAACCAGTATGGCTGATAAGCGGAATTTCTTGCCATAAAGCGCGCCTGCGGGCACCATAACGCCATGAAGCAAGGGGATAATCGATCAAATTTGAGGGCCGACGATCGGTTTGCGAATCGTGGTCGAGCGGCGTCGCAGCGTATGCGGCCGATGGAACGCTACGGACGTTTTCTTCCCTGGTTCGGCGGGGCTTTTGTCGCCAGCTGTGTGATCGGCGGGGTAGCCGCTTACCTTGTCAAAAATAACGATGCCAGTGTTCCAGCAACGATAGAGTTGTCGATCCAAGAGATAAAGAACGCAAGTGCTGCAAACCGGGCGCATTTAGAAAATGGATCGCAAACTTTGCCCCCGACCGCACCTCCACCGCAGCCACCGCAATTGGTGGAGGTCGATTCATATCCCGCAGAGAACATGAGCCCTCTCGTCGATTGGCCGCAGATTTCCGGTACATATGGATATATGGATGCCGTCGCCATCGGCGGCGACAACCCGACGGCGTTGACGGCGCGCCAATTGAACAATGACGATGTGTTAACGGCGAGCGGGTGGGCCGGCCATCAGCTACTCGGCATGTCCATGTCCAAAGTGGTGCTGGCGGTGTGCGACAAGATTGTGGCCAATGTGGCGGTGAAAAATGCCCGTCCGGATGTCGCCAAGGCTGTTCACCCTTATCTCGAAAATTCAGGTTGGTCGGCGCGCTTGGCGGTGGCACATTTGCCCCGTTGCGAGGGGGCTGTGTTATCGGCCTTCGCCCTTGGGCCCAAGGGCCCTAATTTGTGGCCATTGGCCCAGTCCTTCGCTTTGAATTTGCCGCCCAAAAACGAGGCAAAAGCGGCTTTGTTTTCATCGCGAGCGGATGTCCTCGAACGTAGCATGCGTCAATTACCGCAATCACAAAAAATCACCATCAACGCATCGACGCTACGGGTACGTTCGTGCGGCGGTGCGCAATGCACGGTGATGGGGCGTGTCGCCAAGGGCGTCTACTCAGGCTTCGTCGTTGAACATAGAGACGGCTGGGCATTGATCCAACTGCCCACGGTTTCGGGGTGGCTGTCGGAAAAACACATTCGCGTGGGCGGTTGATCCAACGTCCGATCTGCGGCGATGGAATTTGTACTGTTCACCGCCTTCACGCTTTAAGCTACCATCCAGCCGATGACGGGCACCGACGGAGCGCATAACGATGTCAGAACATTCACATTTGATCTGCGCCTACCTGCTCGATGGCCGTGGCAGCGGACAAGAAATCGACTGGGCGGGTGTGAACAGTTGGACCGCAGATCAGGGTGCGGCTTGGGTTCATTTGGATTGTGCCGACCCGGATACGGAAAGCTGGCTTCGAGAACACAGCCGACTCGACACCTTCGTCGTCGATGGTCTACTGGCGGAAGAATCACGGCCGCGTTGCGATTGGTATGAAGACGGCGTGCTGCTGGTGTTGCGCGGCGTCAACCTCAACCCCGGCGCGGTGCCGGAAGATATGGTCTCCATCCGCATGTGGATCGATGAACATCGAGTCATATCCACCCGATTTCGCCGCCTGATGGCGGTGGAAGACATCCGCGCGCAACTGTCGTCCGGTAAGGGGCCGACGACGCCTGGACATCTGGTGGCGCGGTTGGCGGCTCGAATGACGGATCGTATGGGGCCGACCATCGAAGGTCTAGGGGATTTGGTGGTCGATTTGGAAGGTCAGTTGATCGGTGCCGATTCCGGCGAGCCCCTGAACCTGCGCGACCTGCGCACTCAGCTCATCGATTGCCGGAGGATTGCAATCACCTTGCGGCGATATATCAACCCTCAACGAGAAGCATTGGTACGGTTGTCGCAATTGGATGAGCAATGGCTCGACGACCGAGTCGAAGGCCGCCTGCGCGAAACCATTGACCGCGTCACGCGCATGACCGAAGAGCTGGATGAAGTGCGCGAACGTTCATCCATGATTCAAGACGAACTGGTCAACCGGGCCTCTCAACGCATGGAACGCACGATGTACACCCTGACCATCGTCGCCACCATCATGTTGCCGCTTGGTTTTCTGACGGGGCTATTGGGCATCAACGTGGGCGGCATTCCCGGCGGCGATACGCCGTGGGCGTTCTGGGTGGTGTGCGCCATCATGGCGATTTTGGTGCTGGTCGAAATCGTGGTTTTGCGACGGTTCAAATGGATATGACGATGGCTAAACGGTTGTTTCGGTTTTGCGGACTGTTGGCGTTCGTGCAGGTCTTGCTGATTGCCCATTTGGCCATCGCCGCCGATGCGGTGGTTGATTTCGACAAGCAGGCTCGGACCTGGGACCGCGCGGTTGAAAAGATCGAAAAACGTGTCGGCAGCGGACGCACCGGCAGTTTGGAAGAGCGCGACCTGCGCGCAGAATTGAAAACCATCGCCGACGCAGCCGTCGCGGCGCGAGAGGCTGCGCTCAAACAAGCCAAGCAAAGCAAGGGACTGTTGGATGCACTGGGTCCACCGCCCGCAGAAGATGCAAACACCGAATCCGAAGTGATCCAAAAACGCCGCAAGGAACTCGGCAAGGATTTGTCGACGTTTGAAGGCAATGCCAAACAGGCAGGCTTGATCATCGCCAAGGTCGATCAAGCATTGGCAAAGATAACCTCCCGTTCGCGCAGTCGGCTGAAAGACGTCCTGTTCGATCGCTCGGTCAGTCCGCTCAACCACAAGGCCTGGGTGATCGCCGCGCCGGAAGCCGCGCAGTTGTTCAAAGCGTCATTTGTCGAAGCACCCGAAAAGTGGTGGATGGAACTGCAAACCAATCCATCCGAACTTGTGTCGTTGTGGCGCAACCTGACCATTGCCCTGATGGCCGCGGTTGCGGGGTGGGTTGTGGGACTGTGGCTGCGCAGACGGTTCGGTCGGGTTCAGGGGGGGGAACAGCCCAGTTACAGCCGCCGACTGCTGGCGGGCTTGGCCGAAGGCGGCGGACGGTCGTTGGCGCCGATCATTTTTGTGGTGCTGGTCGGCGGGCTGCTGTTCGATCGCGAATTGATCCAAGATCCGCTGAAGACGGTTGTCGAAGGCGTGGTCAGAGACTTGGTGCTGTTCTTTTTCGGTTACGCTTTGATCAATGCCGGTCTGACCCCGCTACGCCAAGAATGGCATCTGCTCGATTTCGGCCAGACCGCTTCGCGCATTCTCAGCTTTCGCTTGAAACTGGCCTTGGGTGTGTTTCTCACCTTCGATGGTTTGTATCAAGCCACGTCATGGGCGACCCCATCCGAAGAACTGGGCAGCGTGGCGGCGTTTTTGTTCACCCTCAGTCTGGTGCCGTTGTTGATCTCGATGATGAGTTCACGCATATGGGGGGCATTAGCCGCATTCGAAGAGCCCAATGCGAAGACGCCGGAATCGCAGTTTCCCCGGCTGCGTGCATTTATGACCATGGGGCTGGTGGCGTTGCCGATCGCCGCGGTGATCGGATACCCGGGATTGGCGGCGTATCTGATGCGCGCCATCGTCATGAGCGTATTGGTGCTGGCGGGTTTTGGCTTGCTCAGAAGCGTCGGTCGCGAGAGCTTGGCCATGTCGTTGGACAGCGGCGGCCTCGTCGGCCGCGGCATCCGCAATATCTTTGCCTTAGATAGTGAAGCCGGCGAACGTACGTTGTTTTGGCTGCGCACCGTCTTGGACCTGATCTTGTTGACGGTTGCGGCGTTTGTGTTGTTGCCCATCTGGGGGCTCGGCGCCGAGGAATCGGCGATGTCGTTGGCCAAGCTGATGCGCGGCATTCAAATCGGTTCGTACACGCTTTCGCTGGTCGACATCTTGATCGGCCTATCGATCTTCTTGGCCATCATCTTTGTGACGCGGTTGATCCAAAAAGGTCTCGAACGTCACATTTTGCCGAATTTGACCAAGGATAAGGGGGTGCGCGATGCCCTCAAAACCGGGGTTGGTTACATCGGGGTGGTGGTCGCCTTTTTGGCGGCTGTCGCGGTGCTCGGCCTCGACCTGACCAATTTGGCGTTGATCGCTGGCGCGTTGTCGGTCGGGCTTGGTTTCGGTTTACAAAACGTCGTCAACAACTTCGTCTCGGGTTTGATCTTGCTGGCGGAACGTCCGATCAAACCGGGCGATTGGGTGGTCATCGGCGGCCACGAAGGCAAGGTCAAAAAGGTCAACGTGCGCTCGACGGAAGTGGAAACTTTTCAGCGCGCCAGCGTCATCATTCCCAATGCCGATTTGATCGCCACGCCGGTGGTGAACTGGACCCACAAAAACATTCTCGGCCGGGTCGAGGTCATGGTCGGGGTCGCCTATGGCACCGATCCGCGTTTGGTGAAAAGTGTGCTGCTCGATTGCGCAAAGTCGCACCCCAACGTTATGGGTTATCCAGAGCCATCGGTGCTGTTCACCGACTTCGCCGACAGTTCGCTGAACTTTGAACTGCGGGCATTTCTTTCCGACGTCGAACAACGTCTGCAGACCGGCTCAGACATTCGCTTTGCCATTCATGACGCTTTCAAGGAAAAGGGCATCGAAATTCCTTTCCCGCAACGCGTTTTGCATATGGCGCCCGCCACACCTGCGCCAAGCGTCGAACCGGGCACGGACGTTTAGCGACAGCAATCTCTTATTATTGTGTGGCTTGCTCGATGGAGTCGGTGACCAAGGCCCGGCATGTTACGCTGACATCCGGCGCTGATGCAGGAGTAAGCTTGACCGCAAAAAAAGTCACGGCGGCGAGACGCTCTCCTAAAGAAACGGTCTCAGCAATCGTTCCGGCTGGTTCGTGGGCAAATTGACCGCCGATACGATTGCGAATGCGTTCCCGGACGGATAAGGGTGTGGAATAGTCGGTCAAACCGATCCTAAACATTTTGAGAAGCGTACTTTTTCGTATCTTGATGCACTGTTGGCGCAGGTGTTCGATGTCTTCGATATTCTTGGATTTGATGCTAAATAAAATTTCTATTTCATTGCTGGTAGACATGTAGCGTACGATTGATGTGGCATCGACACCTGGTGTGGATGAGAGGTTAGCTGCCGTGTCCAACGCAAGTCTGCGGATGCTTTTCATGCCCGCGTCGAAAAGTGTCATCGGTTCTTTTTGTAGGTATGTAAATGTGTCCGTGACTTTTTCCTGTGAATAAGCCGGAGCGCTAGGAATGCCAATACAGAAGGCAACGATCGGTATGTGTAAGTATTTGGAAATCATCTCGACCTCTCTTTGTCACACAGAATTTTGATTCTTTTGTAAACTAGAAGATACGACAGGCCACATAAGAGTGTGGCCGATATGGTGGAGAGAAAGCAATGTTCCTTCGAGTTTTGAATGATGACCAAAAACGCGTGTTGGTGGTTATCGCCCATCATCTGGTCGTTTCGGATCACAGCATTTCGGAAAAAGAAGGCGATTTGCTGGACGAACTGCTCAACGGCTTGCACACCAACGTGCCGGTGTCTCCACAACAACTGTACGCGAAACCATCCCTGGACGTCTTCGACACACGTGAAGTGAAAATTGCGGCCATGCTCGAAATTCTGACCTTGGCGTGCGGCGACAATATGTTTCCTGATGCCGAATCGAAAATGGTTCGCAAACTTGCGCGAGACTTCGGTTTTACCAATGACGAATTCGAACAGATGAAAGCATGGGGCGAAAACAACGCAGTATTGCGCGACCAGGCGCTGGCGATGATGGATGCAACTTGAACGCTGTTGAGAGTCGTAACAAACTTACGTGCAGCGATGCCGGACGGCTTTCAGGTGGTCGCCATCCTGTCTGCCGGAGTACCCGTTTGGTGCTGCCAAACACAAGAGTTCCTTTTCTCATGGGGACATGAGCATAGTCCAGCTCATCCATTGTCTGATGGCGAAACATAATTTAGTGTCGTTCGAACTTGGCCGTCCGCAGGGTGACGGGCGTGCCTGCATATATTTTGATAGGGGGAGTCCCAAACGACATGAAACGCATTCAGGGCCTTGCCGCAGCTGCGGCACTCAGCTTTATCGCAACGCTGCCGGCGTACGCCGCCGACGCCGTCAAAATCGGCATGATCACCACGCTATCGGGCGGGGGCGCATCGTTGGGTGTCGATATTCGCGACGGTTTTGAACTGGCGCTGAAACAAAAGAACGGCATGCTTGGCGGTGTGGCGACGGAACTGACCGTTGTCGACGATGCGCGCAAGGTCGAAAACGCCAAGCAGATCGCCACCCGCATGATCAAGCAAGACGACGTCGACGTGGTCACCGGCATTGTGTGGTCGAACCTCGCCATGGCGGTGGTGCCGAGCGTCACCCGTGCGGGCAAGGTCTACATCAGCCCCAACGCCGGCCCGTCCGATCTGGCCGGTAAAGGATGCGACGCCAACTATTTCAACGTGGCGTGGCAGAACGACAACCTGCACGAAGCCATGGGTCAGTACGTCACCGACAAGGGCTTCAAGAACGTCTATCTGATGGCGCCGAACTATCCGGCGGGCAAGGACGCGTTGGCAGGTTTCAAGCGTTACTACAAAGGCGCTGTTGCGGCCGAGGTCTACACCAAATTGGGCCAAGTCGATTACGCCGCGGAAATCGCCAACCTGCGTGCGGCGAAACCCGACGCGGTGTTCTTCTTCCTGCCCGGCGGCATGGGCATCAACTTCGTCAAGCAGTACGCCCAAGCTGGTTTGACCCAGGATGTGCCGTTGTTCGGCCCGGCGTTTTCGTTCGACGAAGGTATCCTCAAGGCTGTCGGCGATGCGGCGATCGGCACCTTCAACACGTCGCAGTATTCGCACGATTTGGACAACGCCGCGAACACGGCGTTCGCCAGTGCGTTCGTCGAAGCATATGGCCGCAAGCCGTCGCTGTATGCGTCGCAGGGCTATGACGCGGCGATGCTGCTCGACAGCGCCATCGCCAAGGTCGGCGGCAACGTCAAGGATGGCGACGCGTTCCGCGCGGCGCTGAAGGCGGCGGACTTTACCTCCGTGCGCGGGGCGTTCAAGTTCGGTCCCAATCAGCATCCGGTTCAAGACATCTATGTCCGTGAAGTGGTCAAGGATGGCGAAGGCGTCACCAACAGGTTGGTCGGCAAGGTGTTCACCGATCATGCCGACGCATACGCCGCCGATTGCAAAATGTGATCGCACAAACATGCTGGGGCCGGGGGCGCATGCGTCCCCCGGCCCCGTTCTTTTTTAAGTGATCTCCCGACATGACGCTGGTTCTCTTTCTCGAACAAACGCTCAACGGTCTTCAGCAAGGCGTGATGTTGTTTTTGCTGGCGGCGGGTTTGACGCTGGTGTTCGGCATCATGCACCTGATCAACTTGGCGCACGGCTCATTGTATATGGTCGGTGCTTACGTCACCGCGTCTGTGACGCTGGCCAGCGGCAATTTCGCCATCGGCGTTTTGGCGGGCATGGCGGCGGCGGGCGCGACGGGTGTGGTGATCGAACTGCTGGCGTTGCGGCGCTTGTACGCACGCGATCATTTGGACCAGGTTCTGGCGACGTTCGGCGTGATCTTGACGGTCAACGAACTGACCAAGATCATCTGGGGGCCGCAGGCGTTGTTTCTGTCCACGCCGACGTGGCTGTCGGGCACCATCGAAATCATTCCCGGCGCGCCGTATCCGGCTTACCGCCTGTTCATCATTGCGGTGGGGCTGTTGGTCGGCATCGTGTTGCGTCACCTAATCGTCAACACCCGTCTGGGCATGTTGATCCGCGCCGGCGCCACGCACCGCGAAATGGTCGGGGCCATGGGTGTGGACATCGACCGTCTGTTCACGGTGGTATTCGGCATCGGCGCGATGCTGGCGGGACTGGCGGGCGCGATGGCCGGCCCGATGTTGGCCATCGAGGTCGGCATGGGCGAAAAAATTCTCATCCTCACCTTCGTCGTGATCATCATCGGCGGCATTGGTTCGGTGCGCGGCGCGTTGGTCGGCGCATTGCTGGTGGGGGTGGTCGACACCTATGGCCGGGCGTTCTTGCCGATGATCATGCGGACGTTTTTCGAACCGTCCACCGCCGACAGCGTCGGCGCGTCGCTGTCGAGCATGAGTATCTACGTGCTCATGGCGGTGGTGCTGATTTGGCGGCCGCGCGGCTTGTTCCAGGCTTACGGCGGGTGATGTGATGGGCTGGAACGTGAACCGTCGAACGATCGTCCACAGCGTCGGCTTGCTGATTCTGGCGACCTTGCCGGTGGTCGCGGAAGCGATGGGCGAGCCGTTTCTCACCACCATCGCCAGCCGGGTTCTGATCTACGCCATCGCGGCGGTGAGCCTCGATCTGATCTTGGGCTTCGGCGCGATGGTCAGTTTTGGCCACAGCGCGTTTTTCGGCATCGGCGCGTACGTGGTGGGTATTCTCACCCACCATGCGTTCAACAGCGAAGCCATCGCCTTTTTGCCCGGCGATTGGACCGGCAGCACCGCCGCGGTGATCCAGTGGCCGCTGGCGATCTTGACGGCGGGCTTGTTCGCCTTGGTGATCGGCGCGTTGAGCCTGCGCACCCAAGGGGTCTATTTCATCATGATCACCTTGGCGTTCGCGCAGATGCTTTATTACTTGATGATTTCGCTGCCGACTTACGGTGGCGAGGACGGGCTGAATTTGTGGGAACGTTCCAACCTGCCGCCGTTCGATCTTTATGACGATCGGGAATTCTATTATTTGGTCCTGGCGCTGTTGTTGGCGTTTCTGGGTTTGACGCGCCGCATTGTCAGCAGTCGCTTCGGTATGGTGCTGAAAGGCTGCAAACAAAACGAGCCGCGCATGAAGGCGCTCGGCTTTCCAACCTATCGCTACAAACTTACGGCGTTCGTGATCGCCGGGATGGGCGCAGGACTGGCCGGGGCATTGGCGGCCAACCACACCGAATTCGTCGGTCCCGGGATGATGCATTGGACTCGTTCGGGCGAGATCATGGTGATGGTGATCTTGGGCGGCATGGGCACGTTGATCGGTCCGGTGCTGGGCGCGGCGACCTTGTTGCTGATGGAAGAGGTGCTGTCGAATTTCACCGAACACTGGATGGTGATCTTGGGGCCGTTCTTGGTTTTGGTGGTGCTGTATTTGCGCGGCGGCATTTACGGCTGGCTCACCGGACGGAGGAACGGCGATGACTGACCCGGTTCTCGAAGTGATCGAACTGACCAAGTCGTTCGGCGCGGTGACGGCGTCGGACGGTTTGACGTTTTCGCTCAAACGCGGCCAGATCCATGCTTTGATCGGTCCCAACGGTGCGGGCAAGTCCACCGCCATCGGGCAGTTGAGTGGCGAGATTGCGCCCGACAGCGGGCGGGTGCGTTTCGACGGTCGCGATGTCACCCACATGCCGACGTATCGCCGCGCGCAGTTGGGTTTGCAGCGCTCCTACCAGATCACCAGCCTGTTTCCCGACTTCACCGCCGAAGACAACGTCGCCATGGCGATCCAGGCGCAACAGGGTCATAGCTTTCAGTTTTGGGCGCGCGCGCGCCGCGACCCCAGCTTGCGCCAACCCGCGCGCCTGGCGCTCAAACGGGTCGGCATGGAAGACAAGGCCAACCTGAAAGTGACCGAGTTGGCCCACGGCGAACAGCGCCAACTGGAACTGGCGATGGCGTTGGCGGCGGGGCCGACGGTGTTGCTGTTGGACGAGCCGATGGCGGGCATGGGCCAAAGCGAAAGCTTGGCGATGATGGAAATCCTGCGGCCCTTGAAAGGCGAGGTCAGCATTTTGCTGGTGGAACACGACATGGACGTGGTGTTCGCCTTGGCCGATGTGGTCAGCGTGCTGGTCAAGGGCAGCGTGCTGATGACCGGCAGCCCCGACGAGGTGCGCGCCAATACCGAGGTGCGCCGGGCCTACCTGGGTGACGAGGGCTGACATGGCGCTGTTGGAACTGCAATCCGTCGAGACGTTTTACGGCCCCAGCCAAGCGCTGTTCGGCGTCGACCTGTCCATCGCGGCGGGCGAGGTGGTAACCTTGATGGGCCGCAACGGTATGGGCAAAACCACCACGGTGCGCACCATCATGGGTTTGAGTCCGGCGGCAAGCGGCACGATAAAATTCGACGGTCACGACCTGCGCAAGCTGCCGCCGCACCGCATCGCCCAGTTGGGCATCGGCTATGTGCCCGAAGGCCGACTGGTGTTCTCAAACTTGACGGTGTTGGAAAACCTAGTGGCGACGGCGGCCAATCACGGCCGTGCGGCGGAGCCCTGGACCGTCGAGCGGGTGATGGCGTTGTTCCCGCGTTTGCAAGAACGCGCCAGCCAATACGCGCGCACGCTGTCGGGTGGCGAACAACAGATGCTCGCCATCGGCCGCGCCCTGATGACCAATCCGAAATTTTTGATTTTGGACGAAGCGACCGAAGGCCTTGCGCCGATCATCCGCGAAGAAATCTGGGCCGTTTTGGAGTACAATCTCAAAGATTCCGGCCAGGCGATTTTGGTTATCGACAAACACCCCAAAGCCATGGCGCGCATCGCCGATAAACACTTCGTCATGGAAAAAGGCCGTGTGGTGTGGAGCGGCACGTCCGAGGATCTGTTGGCGGACGAAGCCATGCAGCACCGGTTCCTCGGGGTTTGAAAAGGATTCGTACCACCGTGAGCATCGATCCGGTTCAGGAACAACGTTTCAACGTGCGTGCCGCCGTGCCCGATCATCTGGCTATCTTCGCCCAGTGGCGGGCCATGTCGGACGCATACAAGGCCGCATGCACGGACGCGAAACTGGATCAGGCCTATGGCGATGCGCCGTCCGAAACGTTGGACTTCTTTCCCGCGATGGGGGCGCATGCGCCGACGCCCGTGGTGCTGTTGATTCACGGCGGCTATTGGCAAGCCCTGGACAAAGCCGACAACGCCTTTGCCGCGCGCGCGTTCAATGCCGCCGGAATTGGCGTGGCGGTGGTCAATCACACACTTTGCCCCGACATCAGCCTCGATGGCATTACAGATCAAATCCGCCAAGCATCACTGTGGCTGTGGCGCAACGCTGACGCTCTGGGCTGCGACCCCGATCGCATGTTCGTCGTCGGCCATTCCGCTGGCGGCCATTTGGCGGCGATGATGATGTGCACGGATTGGCGTGCCATCGATGCGCAAGCGCCGGTCGATCTGTTCAAAGGTGGCGTGGCGATTTCGGGTCTGTTCGATTTGACCCAGTTGGTCGAGACGACCATCAACGCCAAGGTCGGCTTAGACCGGCAAAGCGCCATGGTGCTCAGTCCGATGCGCCTGATACCCTCATCGACAGCACCGTTCATCGCGGCGGTGGGCGGTGCGGAAAGCGACGGCTTTCACGAACAGTCCGACAGGCTGCGCGATGCCTGGGGCGATCATGGCGTTACGGTCGAACGCCTGACCGTTCCCGGTGGCCATCACTTTCAAGCGTTCGAGGCCTTGCTTGATCCACGCGCGCCGGTATTTGAAAAAACGCTGCTTTTGATGTCGTGAAGCGGTGCCGCGTGGGCGCTTTTTTTATTCGCGCTCGTCGTCATGTTCCTCAACGTCGATACCCGTCATCGCGTCACACAGAACGTTGACTCTGGCACACCGGCATTTGCATTTATCAGGGTTTGCGAGGTTGAGTTCCGAACGGCTTATCAGGGGTGTTTTGCACTCGGCGCATATCTTTCCAACGCCTTCGGCAAGCCTTTTGCGCATCCTCTTAAATTCTTCATCTCTCAACATACGCATTGTCCCCCAGCAGACCAGCATTTGGGATTAAATGCAATAATCGCACCAATTGCGCGGGTCCTATAACATCTTGGTTTTAAACGATCAGTGATTCGAGGACAGGATTGAAGCGTGGTTTTTTGTTGCACAATGCAATTTTGATGCAATCTGCGAAACGGTAGCTGAGGTGAAATGCGCGGGTGGTTTTGCCCTATTTGAGCGGCTGAGTGGCATACATCTTGATGGATATGCCGCCGTGGGACACGGGCGGGGTTTGCTGCGTGAACGGCAGTTTGGTCTGCTTAGCCAATGAATCGGCATTGGTCACCAGACCGACTCGCCAGCCGGAAAAGCGCTCTTTGAGCGTCTGGCCAAGCGCGCTGTAAAGCGGATACAGATTTTTCATATTCCCGATGCGGCTGCCATAGGGTGGATTGACGATCACCAAACCGGGCGGGCCGTCTGGCGGGGTCAGCTCGCTGACCGGCTGTTGGGCGAATTCGACCAGATGGGCCACCCCGGCCCGCTCGGCATTGGCGCGGCTCATGCGGATTGCACCAGCGTCGCGATCATAGCCGAAAAAGTGAACGTCGGGCATCGGTCGGCCAGGACGCGCACGCAGATCGCGCCAGACGGTTTCGTCGAAATTCACCAGATGCTCAAATGCAAAGTGACGGGTCCGGCCGGGATAGAGACCTGCGGCAATTTCTGCGGCCTCGATAACGAACGTGCCCGAACCACACATGGGATCGACAACCGGTTCGTTGCCTTTGTATCCGCACTGTCGCAGAAACAGCGATGCGAGCGTCTCGCGCATCGGCGCCTTACTGACGGCTTCCTTGTGGTCGCGCTTGTGTAGCGTCGCCCCGGAGGTGTCGATGCTGATGGTGCACATGTTGTCTTCGATGCGCGCCTTGATGCTGACGTCGCCCTCGCGTGAGATGGGCGCGCCAAGAACGTCGTGGATGGCCTGTTCGATGCGCTGTGCCGCCGCACCGGAATGATAGATACGCGAGTTTTTGCACGTCGCCTCGACGCGAATGGGAACATCCGGGCGCAGGATGTCGCCCCAGGCAAACTGGCGTGCGCGCTTGTCCAACTGCGAAAGATGCTGAGCGCGAAAAGCGTCGATGCGCACAAGCACCCGACTGGCGCCACGAATTTCGAGATTCGCGCGCCACACATCGGTCCAGTTGCCCCGGATCGTTACGCCGCCCACCACGGGTGTAGGCTTGCGGAATCCCTTTTCCACGGCTTCCGCGCGGAGCACGTCTTCCAGACCCGGCGTCGCAACCAGAAATATTTCAAGATTGTTATCCGATTTCATCGCACATCAGTATCGTGCATCCACACCGCCGTCGATAACTTTGTGCATAAACGCCATCAACTGACACATATGCGGGCGTTTTTTGAGAATATGGCGATCGCGCCGAGCGCGACTATGGCAGCCGTGATGTTCGGGTCCGTGACAACACTGGAAATGTTTTGATATTCAGCAGTCCGTTGGACAACCAGCAAGCAATATTGAGGGCTCGCGGGGCCAAAACCCCATAACGACGTTGTGTGATAAGTGAGGATAAGAAAACGTGGGGTGGTCGGGCTGATGCTTGAACCTCAATTATTCCTGAGTATCGACGTTATTCTTCTCCAATTGTGCCATCAGTGTGCCATCGAAACTTGAGATGATGATCAGATACGCACACCCAGACCAGCATCAGCACAGCCGAACGCGCGGAGGTATTGCGGGGCGGCTTGAACAGTTTTTGTCGTTGTTTCAGACATCACAAAAGCCGACGATTGCGGGTCGTTGAAAGCGAAAATGTTTTCCGGTTTTAGGTTCATGCAAACCCCGCGCAGAACCCTGCCAGATCCGCCATGAGCCATGGTGATGACCGGCATATCGTTGGGAATTTCGTTAAGCCAGTTCCTGAGCCTTCTGGCTACATCAGCAAAGCATTCACCGCCTTCGGGTATGGCAAAGTTCCAGCGATCGGATTGTTCCAGTTTCACATCTTCGGGGTAGCGCGCCGCGATTTCGCCCATAGTCAGTCCTTCCCAACGCCCATATGAGCGCTCCATCAAGCGATCGTCGAACAGAACATCGGCATAGGAAAGGCCGAGTTGTTCGCAAAATATGGAGACAGACTGCCGTGTTCTTGCAAGGGGACTGGACCACAGTTGGCAGCGTCCCAGCTCTTCAATGACGGGGCGCAAGGTCTCAGCAATAGCCCGAATTTGCCCGATCCCGTTTAAGGTCAAGGGTGAATCATGCTGGCCTTGGTACCGGCCTTCGCGGTTCCATTGCGTTTCGCCGTGGCGCAGCAACACGATACTGGGAGGTGTCTTTGGGGATTGATCGGTCATAGTGTTTTGTCTCATATCCATGCACTGGGTTCAATGAGCCTGAAGCGTCTCCCGATGTCTGTGAGTTGCGTCTCGCTACCAAGCCCATATACTCCTGCATGAAGGAATGGGGAAAAGCATGAGAATGAGCAAGCGTGTTTGGATTGGCATTACATTTATCGTGTTTGTAATGTGCATGGGGAACGCACAACGCGTCTTTGCATCCAATGTGAGTGGAACCCTGGTTATCGTCACGTCCTTTCCACCGACGCTGTTTGAAAAATTTAAAAACGCATTCGAACAAAAGTATTCGGACGTCACGGTGTTCGTGCGCAGCAAAAAAACGTCTGCCGCAATATCTTTTATCAATGAGCGCGTGAACGAGCCGGCCGACCTGTTTTGGGCTTCGGCCCCGGATGCATTTGAAGTGCTCAAGGAAGCGGGGCACCTGCAACGGGCTTTTTTACAAACTGACGAAGATGGCGCGCGTATAGGCTCGTACCCGATTGATGACCCGGATGGGTTTTATAGGGGGTTTGCCGTTTCAGGATATGGCATCGTTTGGCATCAAGACTATTTAAAGCGCCTCGGCCTCAAGGCTCCGGAAAATTGGCGCGACCTGACGGATCCTTCCTACGCGCACCATATCGGCATTTCCGCACCATCTCGTTCCGGTACCACTCACCTTATTGTCGAAAGCATTCTACAAAGCCAAGGGTGGGAAAATGGCTGGGCGACCTTGTCGGAAATTGGAGGGAACCTGGCCACGGTTACGGCGCGTAGCTTTGGCGTGATCGATGGTGTGTTGGCGGAACGGTTTGGCATCGGCGCGGCGATTGACTTTTTAGGCATGTCGGCAAAAGCAACCGGATCGCCTGTTGATTTCGCCTACCCCGCGGGAACGGCTTTTTTACCCGCCAATATCGCCATCGTGAAGCGTTCCACCAACCCCATCGCAGCCAAGGCGTTCGTTGATTTTGTGCTATCCGACCAGGGGCAAATGCTTTTGTTCGATCCTGAGATCAGCCGCTTGCCGGTGATGCAATCTTTATACGAATCCGCACCAGCACATTTTGCAAACCCCTTCGGCGATGAACTGACCAATAAGGGTATCGCCTTCGATGCGCAGCTTTCGCGCCAGCGTTATCAGCTGGTCAATTCCATGTTTGATGTGATGATCACGTTCCGATTGCAAGCTCTGCGGCGCACATGGAAGGTCATTCACGATGCGGAGGAGGCACTCAAAAATGTGAATGCACCACATTTGGTCGAACAGGTGAAAGAAGCCAGACGTCTGGCGAGTCAAGTTCCCGTTTCCGCTGATGACGCGGCGTCGTCTGAATTGTCGGCAGTTTTTGTGCGTCACAAACCGGGCTTGTCGGTTCCGTTTCGTCAAATCAAGCTAGAATCCGAATGGGCGACGTTTGCGCGCGATCATCAAGATCGCGCTCACAAATTGGCCAGTGACGCGCTGAATGCACTGCAAGCCCAAACCACAAAGAGCAGATCATGAGCACGCCGTTCCGCATTGGTATCCGTGGACGCCTGTCCTGGGCATTCGGTGCGGTGGCGGTGGTGACCATGGTTGCCACCGTGGTGGCCTGGGTGTCTTTTACGCGTCTCGGCGATACCTTGGAATTGATTGTCGGCAGCAACGTTCCGGCGGTGACATTGGCGGCGCAATTGGCGGAACGTGGCGGCGCAATCATTGGTACGGCGCCGGCACTGTCATCGGCCAAAGACGATTCCGAACGTGAACGTCTTTGGTTGCAGTTGTCTGCGCGTCTGCGAGATATGGGGACTGTCTTGGACGCAATGGAAAAGGCAGGCGCGCAAAGGGCGGTGCTCTTAGATTTCAAGGAGGCGGTCAGCGCGTTGAGCCTCAATCTCAAAAATCTCGACACGGTGGTTAGCTTGCGTCTTGCGCGCACGGCGAGAAAAGAAGAATTGATTGAAAGGTTGCGTTGGGCATCGGCTGATTTCTTGGATGAGATCGAACCGATGATCGACGACACGCGCTTCAATATTAGTCTGGCGCTCAGTCGCAGCGGAACGGTGACCGAAACGTCCGGGACCTTGAATGGGGAAATGGCCAAGCAGCGTTCTTTGTTTATGATCAATGCCGACGGCAGTTTGTTGGCAGAACTGATCGGGCGTGCAGCCAACATTCCCAACATAGATGCGTTGCGTGGAACGGAACTGTTCTTTCGTGAAATTGAAAGTCGTATCGATGCCAACTTTCGCACTGTCGAAGCAGTGCCCGGTGCGTTGTCGTTGCGTCAATCAATCAAGGATATTCAGGCCTTCGCCAATGGCTCCCAAGGGGTGTTCGCGTTACGCACGCAAGAGCTTAAAGACTTGGAAGACGAGCGTGATCTGTTGATCAAGAATCAAGCCCTTTTAGAGCCCTTTCATGTTTTGATCACTCAGCGCGTCGATGAAGAAATTGCCGCGGCCCTGAGTTCCGCCGAACGCTCGCAGGCGTCTATTCGTCAAGGACGACTGTGGTTGGTCGTTGCCGTGTTCGTCAGCTTGGTGGTTGCGGTGCCGTTCGTGTGGTTGTACGTCGGGCGTGGGTTGGTGGGGCGGATAACGCGATTGGATGAAAGCATGCGTACCATCGCCGAAGGTGATTTGAGTGCCGATGTGCCGGTGGGGGGCGAAGATGAAATCGCACAGATGGCCCAATCGCTGAGAACCTTTCGCGATACCTTGAGCGAAACCCAGGCCGAATTGGTGCAAGCGGCTAAATTGGCGGCGCTCGGTCAATTAACGGCGGGAATTTCACACGAGATCAATCAGCCATTGGCGGCCATTCGTCATTACGCGCGCAATGCCGGATTGCTGATCGAAAAGGGCCGCAATAGCGAGGCACAGGATAATCTCAACAAAATTGGCGAGCTTTTGGAAAAGACCAATCGCATCACGGGAAGCCTCCGCGACTTGGCGCGTAAACCGAAACGCGATTTGCGGAGAACCGACCTTGTCACGGTACTCGATGATGTGCTGACGCTTTTGGAACGCCGGATGAGTGAGCACAATATCGAAGTCAACGTGCTGATTGACGAAACCTGTCGCTATGTTTTAGGCGGCCAGGTGCGTCTGGAACAAGTGGTCCTCAACCTGATTAACAACGCCATCGATGCCATGGTGAATGCACCCGTGCGTCGCCTTATTATTTCAGCTCATACACTGGATAATTGGGTTGAACTGCGGGTTCGCGATACGGGTGTGGGCATGGACGACGAACATCTGAAAAAAGTTTTCGATCCGTTCTTCACAACGAAAGATGTTGGCGAAGGGCTTGGATTGGGGCTGTCGGTTTCTTACAACATCATCAAGGATTTTGGCGGTACCATGCGCGTGGAGAGTCGCGTCGGAAGTGGCACGACGTTTTGGCTGCGGCTGAAACCTGCGCCATGACATAGAGGGTTTGTACGTGAACGACATCAACCGCATCATACTCATAGATGACGAAGACGAAGTGCGCCTGTCGGTGTCTCAGACACTGGAACTTGAAGGTTTCGATGTAAAGTCGTTCAGTGGCGGAAAAGAGGCGCTGGAATATATCACACCCAGTTGGCCGGGTATTGTGGTGACGGATTTGAAAATGCCGCGCGTCAACGGCCTGGATGTTCTGGCTGGGGTTATGAACATTGATGCGGACCTGCCGGTGGTGATCGTCACCGCCCACGGCGACATTCCCGTTGCCGTTCAAGCCATGCGCGACGGTGCGTATGATTTCATGGAAAAAACGGCAGCCCCAGAACAATTGGTGAGCATTGCCCGCCGCGCGCTGGATATGCGCAAGCTGGTTTTGGAGAACCGCGACTTGCGCCGCGAACTGGATGCGGGTGGCGAGTTGGAAGGCCAAATCATCGGTAAAACGTCTGCCATGGAAAACCTGCGAAATTTGGTTCTGAATTTGGCTGACACCGACGTTGATGTTTTGTTGGTCGGTGAAACCGGTACAGGTAAAGAGGTTGTTGCGCGGTGCTTGCATGATTTTGGCCGACGCAGAAAGAAACCCTTTGTTGCTTTGAACTGTGGTGCATTGGCTGAAAGCGTCATCGAAAGCGAACTGTTCGGTCATGAAGCGGGGGCCTTTACCGGGGCCAACAAACGGCGCATCGGCAAAATCGAATACGCCGAAGGCGGGACGTTGTTTTTGGATGAAATTGAAAGCATGCCAGCGAGCTTGCAGGTTCGCATGCTGCGGGTGTTGCAAGAGCGAACCTTGGAACGGGTGGGGGGAAACGATTCCGTATCCGTTGATGTTCGCGTGGTGGCGGCGTCAAAGGTCGACCTGCGGGAAGCGGCCAGTGCGGGTACATTTCGCGAAGATCTTTTGTATCGTTTACAAGTCGCGCAAGTGGCGCTGCCACCGCTGCGCGATCGTATTGACGATGCACCGTTGTTGTTCCGCCATTTCGTTGACGGTGCGGCGGCTCGCTACCGTCGCCCCGTCCCCATCGTAGGTGAAGACAAGTTGCAGGAATTGATGGTTCACACATGGCCCGGGAACGTCCGCGAATTGCGCAATGTGGCGGAACGTTTCGTGCTGGGGTTGGGCGATCCGAACGACCAGGGCGGGGTGGTGTGTGAAGGCGATGGAAATGCGCAAACGCTCCGTGATCGCATGGCTTGCTTTGAACGTGCAACCATCATATCCGCCCTTCGCGAACATCACGGTCGGGTAGGCGAGACCGCCACGGCGCTGGGCTTGCCGCGCAAAACGCTGTACTTGCGGATGCAGAAGTATGGCCTCAATCGCGATCACTTTTCGTAACTGGGTTGACCCATGAGCCAGGCCGTCATGGGTCACTGTTGACACATGACGATACGCCGTGTGCGGCTAACGTTCTTAAAATATTTCATGAATTCAACGGATTGGTGTTTCCGCTACCCATTGGCACGGTGATTGCTCTGGGTGCTTGGATATGCGGGGGCGGTGAGCGCTTCCAATCACCAGGGAGGTTAGTTTATGAAAAAGTTTATGACGCTCGGTGCCGTGGCGGCGTTCGCTATGACCATTGCATCGGGGGCAGCAATGGCTGCGGAAGGAACACTCACCATTGTGACGTCGTTCCCCAAGGATTTGACGGCGGTTTTCAAGGACGCGTTTGAGAAAAAGAACCCCGGTTTGACCGTAGAGGTTCTTAACAAAAAGACCTCGGCAGGCATCAAGTTCATTCAGGAAACAACGGCCAACAATACTTCTGACTTGTTTTGGGCATCGGCTCCCGACGCATTTGAAGTGCTGAAAGGCGACGGCTTGTTGGCCAAATATACGCCGAAAGCCGAAGGTATTCCCGATAAGGTCGGCGCGTTTCCGATCAACGACCCGGACGGCTATTACATGGGCTTCGCCGCGTCCGGTTACGGTATCATGTGGAATACCCGCTATACCAAGGCTAAGAAATTACCCGTTGCGAAAGAGTGGGCGGATCTCAAGGACCCCATCTATCACGGTCACGTCGGCATGAGCTCGCCGTCGCGTTCCGGCACCACCCATCTGACCGTTGAAACGGTCTTGCAGGGCATGGGTTGGGATGCCGGTTGGGCCGAGTGGAAAGAAATCGCCGGCAATTTCAAAACCGTAACGGAACGCAGCTTCGGCGTTCCCGATGGCGTCAACAGCGGCCAGTTTGGGTATGGCATCGTGATTGACTTCTTCGGCTTGTCATCTATGGGGTCTGGCTTCCCGGTTGATTTCGTTTATCCCGAAGTCACCACCTTGGTTCCAGCCAATGTCGGCATCGTTAAGGGTGCGCCCAATCAAACCGCTGCCGAGGAATTCGTCGAATTCCTGTTGTCACCGGAAGGTCAGGAGCTGTTGTTGGATCCGAAGATCCGCCGTCTCCCGGTCAACCCCAAGACCTATGCAAAAGCACCGGAAGGCTTTCCCAATCCGTTCAAGGATAAGTCGATCGGTGCGGCTGTGAAATTTGATCTGGATCTGTCGAAGAATCGCTACAACGTCGTCAACGCCTTGTTCGACGTTATGGTGACCTATCGCATGGATGATTTGGTCGCAGCCGTCAAAGCCATTCAGGAAGCTGACGCCGCCCTGAAAGGCAAGAGCAACCCCGCTGCTGCCGCGCTGGTCGCCGAAGCCCGCGCTTTGGTCGCCAAGGTTCCGGTCGATGAAGCCACGGCAGGCAAAAAAGAGTTTGCAGCGATCTTCAAGAAATCCCGCAAGAAAGCGAGCGACCAGGTAGAAGGCCGCCAAGCTGAAGTCGAACAGGAATGGGACACTATGGTTAAGGCGAATTACGCCAAGGCCAAAGAGTTGGCCGAAAAAGCCAAATCGATGCTGTAAAGCGTTCCACTGCGCAAGCCGTCCCTTCGGGGACGGCTTGGCATTTTCGACAATGATTCAGATTGGGACGCGATATGTCATTGCAATTAACTTCGGTACAGCGCGGACCGGCCGTGGTCGGACTCTTGATCGCGTTGTTTTTGATCATGTTCTTGGTCGTGCCAGTCGGCCAAGTCATCTTCGTCGCTTTTCAAGACCCCGGAACGGGCGAGGCGACGATCATCAACTTTGTCGATTTCTTCCGTAACTCGTTATTTCGAGAATCTTTCTTCAACTCATTTTACGTTGCCGCCATGTCGGTCGTGGTGGCTTCGCTCATCGCCATGCCATTGTCGTATTTCACCACCCGATTCAATTTCGGGGGCACGGTGCTGATTCAAACCTTGGGCATCATACCGCTGATCATGCCGCCGTTCGTCGGTGCGGTGGCGATGCAATTGTTGTTCGGCGCAAACGGTTCCGTGAACTTGTTGTTGGACGAATATTTCGGCTTCACGATCCCGTTCATGGAAGGCCTGAACGGCGTGATCTTTGTCGAAAGCATTCATTATTTTCCATTCATTCTCATCAATCTGTCGGCGGCGCTTAGCAACATCGACCGATCGATGGAAGAGTCCGCGCAAAATCTGGGCGCAAGCGGACTACGTTTATTTCGGCGTATCGTATTTCCCCTCGCCATGCCCGGCTACGTCGCCGGTGCTGCCTTGGTATTTATTAAGGTGTTCGACGATCTGGGCACGCCGCTACTGTTGAACGTCAACACGATGCTGGCGCCGCAAGCGTACCTGCGGGTCTCGTCCATCGGCATTTCCGATCCCATGGGCTATGTCATTTCGGTAATCCTGGTCGCCTTTTCTCTGTTGTCGTTGTGGGTTTCCATGCGGGCCTTGAAAGGCAAGGACTACGCCACCGTGCAAAAAGGTGGCGGCGGTTTGATGAAACGCGATTTGCGGCCGTGGGAAAAAGTCGGCTGTTATGCGGTGGTCGTGTTGATTTTGGTGCTGGTGTTGTCCCCGCATCTGGGGCTGTTGCTTCTGTCGTTCGGCACCATTTGGTCATACGCCGTTTTGCCCGATGCCTATACGTTCGAGCACTACATAACGGTCTTTTCGACCGCGACCCAGTACATCACCAACACCCTTTTGTATGCGGGACTGGCGGCGTTGATCGACGTCATCTTGGCGACGGCTATCGCGTATGTCGTGTGGCGCACCGATCTGGTTGGGCGCAAGTGGCTGGATTACGGCGCCACGGCCGCATTGGCGGTTCCCGGCGTGGTCATCGGTATTGGTTATTTGCGGACGTTCCACAGTGTCAACGTGCCGCTCATCGATGAGCCGTTGGCGACCTGGTGGGTGATTATCGTTATCGCCATGACCATTCGACGTTTGCCTTACGCTTTGCGTTCGTGTGTCGCCGCGATCCAACAAGTCAGTGTCATGTTGGAGGAGGCTGCGGAAAATCTTGGCGCGACCAAGGCGCGCACGGTGTGGCGCATCGTGATCCCGTTGATGTCCGGCGGGATTCTCGCGGGCTTCGTGACCAGCTTTGCAACGGCGGCGGTCGAGCTGTCGGCGACCATCATGTTGGTGGCGCGTGAAACCGATGCGCCGTTGGCGTATGGCATCTACGAATTCATGCAAAGTGCAGCGGGGCGTGGCCCCGGTGCGGCATTGGGCGTGATCGCGGTCTTGTTCGTCGGTCTCGGCACCTATGCATCTCATTTGATTATTGAACGCGGGAAAAAAGCCCGTGAGCCCAAATCCATCGTCGCGGAGGAGACCTAACAAAATGACCAATGCACATGAAAATGCTGGCGTTGTGATTGAAGATTTGAATTTGTCGTTTGGCGACACTCATGTCTTGAAGGGCGTTGACCTGACCATCAAGCAAGGAGAGTTCTTTGCCTTTTTGGGACCATCCGGTTCGGGAAAGTCGACGCTTCTGCGCGCCATCGCCGGGTTTGGCCCAACGCCGAGCGGACGCATCTTGATTCAAGATCACGATGTTGCGGATTTGCCGCCGTGGAAGCGGGACGTGGGCATGGTGTTTCAAAGTTACGCCCTGTGGCCACATATGACGGTACGCAAGAACGTCGCCTTTGGGTTGGAAGAACGTAAGCGGCCCCAACACGAAATCAACGAGCGCGTGGACAGGGCGTTGGATATGGTTGGGCTGTTGGATTATGCCGACCGCAGGCCTTCACAATTGTCCGGTGGACAACAGCAGCGCATTGCCTTGGCGCGAACCATCGTGATTGAACCGAAAGTGCTTTTGCTGGATGAGCCGTTGTCAAACCTGGATGCCAACCTGCGCATCCAGATGCGTCGCGACATTCGTGATTTGCAGCAAAAACTCAAACTCACCACGATTTTCGTCACCCATGATCAAGAAGAGGCGAACACCACATCTGACCGCATGGCGGTATTGGACCAGGGTGTCATTCAACAAGTCGGTGCGCCCATCGACCTGTACGACAAACCGGCCAACTTATTTGTGGCGAAGTTTCTCGGCACCGCGAACATTCTCAAAGGTTCGGTCATCACCGATGAAAGTTCATTGGTGTTTCGCACGGACAGGGGTATGGATGTGCCGCTCAGCCAGGGCTACTCGCACGGGCGATCCATCGTCTTTCGTCCGCAAAATGTCGATGTGTGCGCGGCGGGAACCGGCGGCGGTGACGCGCACGCAAAGCTCAATGGGAATGTAGAGCATATGGAATTCCTGGGCTCGATCATTCGTTATGGCGTGGATGTAAACGGCGACCTCGTTCTCGTCGACCACGCTCATAAAAGGGGTGAAGACATCTTCCATGTCGGTGAAAGCGTCGATCTTCTCATCGACCGCGAGAGCATCCTTGTGTTGGCCGCTTAACAGATTGTTATTTAGGGGAGAATGGTGCGCCCGACAGGATTCGAACCTGTGACCCCCAGATTAGGAATCTGGTGCTCTATCCTGCTGAGCTACGGGCGCCCCGGCATGCGGCGCAGGCCGCGTGTGCGACTTGGCTTATAGCACAATTTGGCGGTTGGAAAACACCATTGCGCCGTCGCCTTAAAAGCTCTGCTTGATCTCGAAAAACACCCGGTCGTTGTCGCCTAGCCCCTTGAACGGCGTGCGGGTGCCGTCGTGATAGAGCGTCACCCCACCGGTGACGCTCAGCGCGTCTTGCAGGTCGTACTCGACAGAGGCGCGGGAAAATCCGCCGCCGCGGGTCAACGGCGACAGGCGCGTGGTCAGTGCGGTGACGTGCAGGCGTTCGTGGAGGAAGTCGGCGCTGTAGCGCAGCGCGTATTCTTGAGAGTCCTTGCGCAGGCCTTCCGCGCTGAGCGCACCGCTCCAACCGTGAAGGCGGCGGTTGACGACTTCGAAACTAACGCTGCCATCCGGCAGTCCGGAATACTCGACGCCGAGCAACAGGTCGGTGCGGCGAAAATCCTTGCCCGGTTCGCCTTGGGTTTGCAGGCCCGAGGTGTGGGCCGCTTCGCCCTTGAGCAGCCAGTTGCCCAGCGCCACGTCGCCGGTTGCGCCGAACATGTTGACGCGGGCATGGCGAATGCGGGTGACGCCGTTTACGGCTTCCTTGTGACCGGCGTCGTCATACATGTTGGCGGCATGCAGCGACAAGTCCCAGCCGGAAAAATTTCCCCGCACACTAACGGCCAATTCCGCGTTGTCGAGTTCGTCCGCAGGCAGGTCGTTTTGCGGTTGGGCGCCGTTCGATGGGTCGTAAGCGCTGTAGGCTGGCGCGGTTTCATTGAAGCGGATGTGCGGGATCGCCAGCGCCGTCGTGGTCCACGGACCGCTGACGTAATCGACGCGTGCCATTGCCAGCGCAAGGCGCACGTCTTCGATGTCGACCATGCCCAACTCGCGCCGATCCAGCGGATTGATCACATCGACGACGCGCAGGTTTTCCGACGTGCCCCAGACGATGATTTGACGTCCGGCGGTGAGCTCCCAGCCATCGCCGAGGCGGGCGTTGACGTAAGCCTCGCCCAGATTGATGTCGTGCTCGTACGCGTTTTTGACCGTGTCGTTGTAGTCGCTTCGCCCGCGCACGGTATAGACCAATTCATGCGCGGCGGAGCCTTCGACCAACACCCGCACCGGCACCGCGAAGCGGTCGGGAAAATTGCCTTTCAACTTGGCCGTCGCTTTGGGCCGCATGCGGCTGAGGCCGCGCTTATCGCTTTCGCCGACGGCGGGCGAGTTTTGGGTGTAATCATACGCAGTGGAAAACGACACGCTTCCCGACAATGACCACGGCGAGGGCGGCTGAACTGCGACGGTGCTTTCAGGGGGCGGTGCTGCGTCGTCGTCGAACCCTTGCAAGGCGTCATCGATTTGTGGGGTGGCCGGCGAAGCGGGCGGCGGATTGTCAAAACCGCCCAAAATATCGTCGAGCGTGTCCTGCGCCCGTGCGCCGTCACCCATCGCAAAGGCGAGGCTCACAACCACCGGCAGGGCGAAGCGGGCATACATGGGCGATTACAAACCTTTTTCCAAACGGCGCAAGGTGAACAGATTGTCGTCCAGGGTTTGGTTGTAGCGGACGTTGGAAAACGTCATGTCGGTTTTGTGTTCGGTCACTTTGTTTTTCTTGGTGGTCATGGACATGGCGGTGACGGTCCACACACCGTCGATCTGTTCCAACCCGGTGACGTCGAGGTACTTGAGCTTGTCGCCGGTGTCGGTCCAATGCACAGCACGCACCACGATGAAGTTGTCTTGACGCACGAACACCACGGATTTTTTGTAACCGGTCTGTGCCATTTCTTCGCGGGTTTTGGGCTTGGCTTCGATGACCCAGGTCTTGGCGCCGCGCACCTCGTCCTCTTTGAGGATTTTGAAATCATATGCGTCGAGGTTTCTGCGCGTCATGTCGGAATAATTGAAATCCGATCCCATGAAGCTGCCGGACTTGTCGGTTGACGCAATCCGCTTGGTCTTTTTCAGCGCGGGCAGGAACAGCCATTGATCGTCGTCTTTTTCGTACGCGTCGTAATCATAAGTGAGAAAGCCCGTGTCTTTGACGTCGGCGGGTTCCAAGAAGAACATGATGCGGCGGCGGTCTTCTTCGCCCTTGTCGGTGATCAGATCCTTATCGAACGACTTCATTTTGCGCACGCGGGTGTCGCCGTTCTTATCGGTCAAGATCATCTGCATTTCGGCGATGCGGTTGTCGCCGTCGTCGCGGTCATCGACTTTGACCATGATGTCGCGCGCGCTCAAATCTTGCGCGGCAAGCGGTGTCGTATTCAGGCAAAGGATCAGGGCGGCAAAAAGCGCGGATGCGGTTTTCATGTGTGGGAACTCCAGTTCAATAGTCAGAGTCGTCGGGCAACAGGTGGGCTTTGTGCAACAGCGCCATCAGCGCAGGGGCAAGGAAGAAGTCCGCCAACAGCGCCAATATGATGGTCAGTCCGGTCAACCAGCCGAAGTTGATCAGGTTGCTCATGGTCGATTGGGTGAAGATGAAAAAGCCCAACGACAGAACCACGGTCGTCACAAACATGGCCCGCCCGGTGCTGAGCAGCGTTTCGCGCACCGCCTTGTGCACGCTCGCCGTTTCATGGTGGTAGCGGCGATAATTGTGCATGAAGTGGATGGTGTCGTCGACCGCCAAGCCGATGGCGATGGAACCGATCAGCATGGTGAACAGGTCCAGCTTGATCCCCAGCCAGCCCATCAATCCCAGCACGAGGAAGATCGGCGTCAGGTTCGGAATCATCGCCAGCAAACCAATGCGCACATTGCCGATGAACGCGATCATCATGATGGTGATGACGCCCGCCGCGATGATATAGCTGTTGGCCATGGAATAGATGGTCGCTTCCATGGTGCGGCCCAAAAGCGCGTTCATGCCGGTGACGGTGATGTCGACGCCATCGCCCAGCACGGTGCGGAACTTTTGCGTCAATTCTTGGTCGAGCGTTTGCAGATAGATGGAATCGACCCACGGCATCTTGGCGGTGAAGCGCGCCTTTTGGAACTGACTGTCGACGAAATCCTCAAGGTCGTCCGAACCGGTATTTTCGAACAAGAACAATTCCTGCGCGATCAGGTCGCGGTCGTTGGGGATGGCGTAGAAGGCAGGATCGTTGGCGTGCAGGGCACGGTTGGATTCCTTGAGGATGTCCGCCAGCGACAGGGTTTTGCCGACGCTGTAATGATCGGTCTTGAGCACTTCGATCTCGCGGTTGAGCTGCTCCAGACCTTGCATGATTTTGGGCTCATAGAGACCGTTTTCGTGTTTGGTGTCGACCACCACTTCGACCACGCTGGCGCCTTTCATGCGCAGATCGACGAAGTCGGTGGCGGCGCGCGCGGGCTCGGTCTTGGGCAGCCAGGTAAACGGCTGGTGGGAAAACTGCAATTGCGCCACGCCGAACGCGGCGACGGACAAGATGATCATCGTGACGATCACGACCAACGGTGCGCGGTTGACGGATACCCGCGCCACCCACGACAGGAATGTGTCCATGCGGGCATGGCGTTTGTGGGCGCGGTCGCTGGACTTGGCTTTGAGCGGTAAGATGATCAGCAATGCGGGCAGCATCACCAAAGTGAGGAACAGCGACAGCAAGATGCCCAGCGCGGCGAGAATGCCAAGGTCGGCAATCGGCGCGACTTCAGCTCCGGCGAACGACGCCAGACCTGCCGCGGTGGTCAGCGACGTCATGACGATGGGCAAGCCCGAATGGCCGAGCGCGTGGACCACACCTTCACGGCGATCATGGCCGCGCTGCACATGGCGAAAGAACACCGACAACAGGTGCACCGACGCGCCCACCCCGACCGCCAAGAGAAACGACGGCATGATCTGCATCGGCAGCGTCAGCGCCCGCCCGGTGATGGGCAACAAGCCCATGGTGCCCAGCACCGAAGCGATGACGACCAACAACGGCAAGACGACGCCGGACACACGGCGAAACATCAACAACAAAATCACGGCAATCACGCCGATGGCCAACAACAAGAATCGCTTGAGATTGGTCTGCATGGATTTTTTCAACACATCGACGATCACCGGCGATCCCGCGACATGGACCTTGAAGTCCGGTGCGTCGTAAGAATTGGCAATGCGGGTGACGGCGTTCACCAGCTCGGTATTTTCCTCATCGGTCAGATAGACGCGTTCGGCTGGTTGGCCGGTTGGGGCGTCGAGGTCCTCGAACCCGCCGAGCGCATCGTCTTGCGTTACACCTTGCGACGAAAACGCATTGGTGCGGATCACGATGGTGGTGATTTTTTGGTCTTCGGATAGCAGCAGGTTCTCAAACAGCGGATTGGCCAGCGCCCGGGTGCGTTTTTCCGCATAGCCCGCCGCGTCCGTCGGCCACGTTTCGAACAAGTCCTCGACGATCAATTCGTCTTCGTGACCGAACGTGTTGCGGGCGTTGATCAGGCTGTTGATGTCGTCCAGATGCGGGGTGTTGTCTTGCAGTTCGTGGTGCAGCTTTTCGAGCTTTTTGAGAAACTCCGGGGCGAACACGTCGGGCGCTTCGATGGCGATCATCACCAATTCATCGCGTCCGAATTGATCGCGAAAAGCGTTGTAGGTCAACAACGCCGGATCTTCCTTGTGCAAGAAACTTTCGGTCGCCGTGTCGATGACGATTTTCGGCAGCTGACTGGCTAGTGACCCGACGAGCGCAAGGCTCAGGATCAGCGCGATCCATGCCCGGCGGGCAACCAGACGGCCAAAGGCCTCAAAACCGGTTTCGATGCGTTGTCTGAGCGTCTCAGCCATGATCAGGTCTCTCTTGCGGGTCAGGTGTCTTGCGCATGCCGCTCAACAGCATGTCGGCGATGGTGTCGGCGGCGTCGATTAAGGATATCTCGGTATTGAGGCTCACGCCCTGGGGCGCCATCGCGGCGACGCGTCGGCGAATCGGTGTGTTGGTGGCGTAAAGCGAACACGCCCCCATCAACATCATGTGCACCAAGAACGGATCGACCGGATTGAAGCGTCCTTGCTGGACGCCGTCTTTCAAGGTTTGTTGCAACGCGCCGACCACGCGACCCATCAACGGTAACACGGTGTCGGGCAGGTTGCGCCCGCCATTGGCGACCTCGCGCATCATGATGGCGCTGAACTGTTCGGGGTGCTCGCCATCGACCAAGATGCGCGCAAAGGTGCGCACGCGCTCTTCCGGGTCCTCGACGGTTTGCAGCATGTGTTGCATGCGCGTGCCCTTGGCGGCGAAGATTCGTTCCAGCACGGCGCTGTAAAGCGCATCCTTGTCGCCAATGCGGTAGTACAGCGTCGCCTTGTTGACGCCGGCCGCTTTGGCGATTTCATCGACGCGCGCGCCTTCAAAGCCCTTTTCGGCGAAAGCGGCGGTGGCGATGTCGAGGATGTCGTCGTTGGACGGCATCGGGCGTGCGGATGGTGAAGACATAATTTCAACCAATTGGTTTAACCAAACGGTTGAAATATGATTTAAGCACAAAGATCTGTCAAGCGGCTCGTGTGTACGAGGCTCAACTCATTGGAAATGTTGAATTTATGAGGTTAATTAAAGAAATCGACCGGGATCGAGTAGTAGAGGGTCGCGGATTCCGTACCCGGATTGGTTTTTCCAAGAGACGCATTGGAATAGTGTGAAACCGCGATGCCAAGGCGCGAGCGATCGTCGAAACGATACGCTGCTTCGATCTGCGAGCGGAATTCCAAGGCATAGTCGAGGTCCAACTTGGCATTGCCGCCATGGTAATAGTGGGGGGCGAAGCTGGGGGTGACGACAAACCGTTTGCCCAGGTAGATGTCCATCAAGATGCCCGCGCCCAAGAACACCTGGGTGGAATCGTTTTTCGACACCGCTGCGGCGACGAACGGCTTGACCAGATCGAACAGCTTTTTGTCGTGGCGGTACTCCACGCGCACTTCGACGCCTTCGTCTTTTTTGCGGTTCCAATCGTAGGTGCCCGCGCCGATGGACAGGAACGCCGGGTCGTCGGCATACGCGGACGGTGCAAACGCCGTGATGGCGGCGCTGGCGAGCAAACCTGAAACGATGGCTGTAACGAAACGCATGTGCGGACGAGTCCCTTCCTCTTTGGTGGAGGCATTAAACGGGAAAAGGGCTCCGAAATCAATGTGCTTTAAGCGCACGGCTGGCGTTGGCGGCGGGAACGTTGCGATTAGGTCACGATCAGAACGTGGGCAGATCGTGGGCCATGGCGTCGGCCGCGCGGGACAGGGCCCGCGAAATGCCGGGTTCCATCCCGGAATGACCGGCGTCGGCGACCACCACAAGTTCGGAATTCGGCCAAGCCAGGTGCAGGGTGTGGGCGGTTTGCATCGGGCAAATCACGTCATAGCGTCCTTGCACGATGATGGCGGGCAAAGGCCGCACGTCGTCGAGCCGGTTGATCAATTCATTCTCTTGCAAAAAAAGGTCATGCTTGAAGTAATGCGCCTCGATCCTTGCCAAGGTCAGGGCGTAGTGGTCGAACGCCTTTCCCCCCGTTGGAACGGCGTGGGGCAGCAGGGTCGAACACAGGCTTTCATAACGCGCCCAGGCCCGGGCGGCAGGCAGATGCACCGTGGCGTCGGGACTGAACAGGCGCTCGCAATAGGCATCCAGCAAAGCCGTGCCGCTCAACCCGCCCACATGCTGAGCAAACGCGCCGTGGTGTTCGGGGAAAAAGCCCGCCATGCCGTTCAAAAACCAATCCACTTCGGGTTTGGTGCCGAGAAACACGCCGCGCAAAATGAAGCCCAGGCAACGTTCCGCATGGCGGGTGCCGTAAGCCAGAGCCAGCGTCGCGCCCCACGAACCGCCGACCACCAGCCATTTGGCGAAACCGAGGTGTTCGCGCAGCTTTTCCATGTCGGCCACCAAGTGATCGGTGGTGTTGTTTTCCAAGCTGGCGTAAGGGGTCGAGCGCCCGGCGCCGCGCTGATCGAACAACACGATGCAATATTTATCGGGATCGAAATAGCGCCGTTGCGTCGCGACCGTGCCCGCGCCGGGACCGCCGTGTACGAAAATAACCGGTATGCCGCCCGGGTGGCCCGACAGTTCATAGTATATGCTGTGGCCGTCGCCGACATCGAGCATCGAACTGGCGTAGGGTGTGATCGTCGGGTAAAGGCCTGTGTCGCGGGCGCTGTCCATGGGTTTTTCCATACGGTTGGTGCCGAGCGGTGAGACTTTCGCCTTGATCGGGCGAGGCAATTATACGGAATATAGGATGTCGTTGGATATCAAAGAAGGACCCGTCATGGCATTTGCCCGGATTTTTTTCGCCGTCGTTGCGCTCGCGCTTTGCGCACCGGCATGGGCGAATGGGCCGTCGTCGCTGACGGATGGCGGACAGGCCGTGGTCAAAGATGTGGTCGATGGCGACACGGTGGTGCTGGATGACGGCCGTCAGGTGCGACTGGTGGGCATTCAAGCGCCGAAGCTGCCGCTGGGCCGCCCCAACTACCCCGTTTGGCCGCTGGCGGAAGAGGCCAAGGCGGGTTTGTCCGACATGATTTTAAATCGCGCGGTGGCGCTGCATCTGGCCCCCACGCCCGAAGACCGCCATGGCCGGGTGTTGGCGCATTTGATACGGGCCGACGACGGCATGTGGCTGCAAGGCGAGATGCTCAAGCGCGGCTTGGCGCGGGTCTATACCTTTCCCGACAACCGCACCTTGGGGGGGGAGCTGTTGGATTTCGAACGCCAAGCCCGCGGCGATGTCCGAGGCATATGGGCGCTGCCGTATTACGCGCTGCGCACCATCGACAACGTGCGTTACGACGTCGGCACGTTTCAACTCGTTGAAGGCCGGGTTCTCGACGTTGCCAAGGTCAAAAAACGCATCTATTTGAATTTCGGCGCCGATTGGCGCAGCGATTTCACCGTCAAGGTGGAGACGCGCAATGAAAAGCTGTTTGAGGACGCAGGTATCGACCTGCTGGCGTTGAAGGGCAAACGGATCCGGGTGCGCGGTTGGATCAAGTCGCAAAACGGGCCGATGATCGAATTGGATCACCCTGAACGGTTGGAGCGCCTCGACCTCGATTGAACGCGCCGAGAGGTGACAGCCGCAAAATCCGTGCTTATATTTTCGACTATGAAAAACATACCGACCCTTGGCGTTCGTCGCCTGATCGCGCTGCTGCCCGCTTTGTTCGTGGTGGCGGCGTGTTCCGCCAATCCCGCAACCGGCAAGCAGAGCTTCACGGCGTTCATGTCGCCGGAAAAAGAGCTTCAGGTCGGCGCTGAAGAACATCCCAAGATGATCAAGCAATTCGGCGGCGCTTTTACGGATAAGGCGTGGAACGAATACGTGCGCGATATCGGCTTGAAGCTGGCCAGCTATTCCGAAATGCCGGACCTGCCGTGGACCTTTACGGTCTTGAACGATACCCAAGTCAACGCCTTCGCACTGCCGGGCGGTTATGTCTATATTACCCGCGGCTTGTTGGCGCTGGCCAGCGACGAGGCGGAGATGGCCGGCGTGCTCAGCCATGAAATCGGCCACGTCACCGCGCGCCATACCGCGCAGCGCTACAGCACCACCGTTGCCACCAATCTGGGCATCCAGGTGCTCGGCGTTCTGACCCAGGCTGCGGGCGTGGGTGGCGCGGAAAACATTGCCGCCGTGGGCGCGGAACTGGCGTTGAAAAGTTATTCGCGCGAACAGGAATTGGAAAGCGACATGCTTGGCGTGCGCTACCTGTCGCGCGCCGGATACGACCCTCAGGCGATGGCGAGCTTTTTTGAAAAACTCAGCGCCCATCAGCGCATCGAAGGGTTGATCGCGGGCGATCCCAATGCGGCGGAAAAGCATAACATCCTCGCCACCCACCCGCGCACCGCGGACCGTATATCCCAAGCCATCGATTTGGCGGACAAAAATGGTGCGGGCGGCGTGCGGCGCGAGGTCGACCGTTATCTCGCCAAGATTGACGGCATGGTGTTCGGTGACGACGTTGACCAGGGTCTGGTGCGTGGCACTGCTTTTGTACATCCTGCACTGCGCTTTCGCTTCGACGTTCCGGAAGGTTTTTCCATCCACAACATGCCGGAACTGGTCCTGGCGGTGGATAAAAACGAAAACTCCATCAAGTTCGCCGATGCCCCCGTCAAAGACGTGCGCGAAGCCGGCAGCATGGATCGCTATCTCACCCAAAAATGGAGCGGCGACGCCAACATGTCGCATGTCGAATGGCTCGACATCAACGGCATGAAAGCCGTGACCGGCGGGGCGACGGTGTGGACCGGCAAGCGCAACGTCGAAGTACGCCGCATTGTGGTCGAGCAGGACAAGGAACACTATTGGCGCTTTCAGTTCGTCGCCGGGACCGAAGACTTCCAGCGCCTCAGCGAAGCGTTTCGCAGAACCACCTACAGTTTTCGCACCATCTCGCGTTCCGAAGCCGCAGCGGTGCACCCATGGCGGCTGCGCGTGGTCACGGTGGGCCGAGGCGTGACGTTCAACGATCTGGCCGAGTCCATGGCCGTGGATGAGTACAAAAAAGAATGGTTCGAGGCGCTAAACGGCATTGGCACCGACGATCCCTTGATCCCCGGCATGCGGGTCAAGGTGGTGAAATAAGCACGCGAGTGTGGACGACAAAAAAGGCCGGTGCTAATGCACCGGCCTTTTTTAAAAGTTTCAGGCGTTCGCTTAAGCCGCGGTGAGCAGCTTTTCGAGCTTCTGCTGGGCTTTTTCCAGGTCGATCTTTTCGACCGCCGCCACTTCGCTGGCCAAGCGTTCGATTGCTTGCTCGTAGATCTGGCGTTCGGAGAACGACTGGTCCGGCTGGTCGGCGCGGCGGTGCAGGTCGCGCACCACTTCGGCGATGGAAACCGGATCGCCCGAGTTGATCTTAGCTTCGTATTCTTGGGCGCGGCGGCTCCACATGGTGCGCTTGACGCGCGCGCGGCCTTTGAGCGTGCTCAGTGCGCCGTCCATGACTTTCTTGGAGCTGAGCTTGCGCAAACCCGCGTCGCTCACCTTGCCAACCGGCACGCGCAGGGTCATGCGCTCGCTTTCAAACGAGATCACGAACAATTTCAGCGGGTGTCCGCCGATTTCCTGCTTTTCCACGCCGAGAACTTTGCCAACGCCGTGGGTCGGGTACACCACGTAGTCGCCGGTGTTGAACATCAGTTTATCTGCCATTTGTCGCCTTCTAGATCGATCGTTATGAAGCGCTATTCAGCGCGTTTTTATGAACTTCGTGCGCTATTCAGCGCGTTTTTGCTATTTAGGCGCTTGATGCGCACTTTGCGTCTTCGTGGACGGAACAGCAGCGAAAACCGACGAGTAAAGCCTCACAGTCGTGACTGTGCGTCAGATTTGGCTGTGCGGGGTGGACGGCGTTCGCGCCACGTTTCGTCCTGAAAATCCTATGTTTGGTCCTCAAACATTTGGTTTTGAATCCTTGAGCCGTGACATTGTGCAAACCGGCAATCGCACCGGAGCAAGGTGCACGGAAGCTAAACAAAGGAAAGCCGGCCCCGGGGACCAGCTTTGAAAGACTATATCACAAATTAACCAAAAATACACCCCTTTCGGCGCGTTCTCGCCGCAAGGGGTGCGTTTTTGGGCCAAAAGCCGGCTAAACGGCATGGAAACAAATCGGTTGGTTAGGCCCCTTGGACCCGTCGAAACCGTACTGCCGCCGTTCTGAAAGGATTAGTCGCCCTTGCCGGGGTTGGAGCTCAACATACCTTCTTTGTCGGGCTTGCCGTTCCACTCGTCGGCGTCGGCGGGGCTTTCGCCCTTGCGGGTGATGTTGGGCCATTCGGCGGCGAACTTGGTGTTGATATCCAGCCATTTTTCGATGTTGGGCTCGGTATCGGGAAGAATGGCCTCGGCCGGGCATTCGGGTTCGCATACACCGCAGTCGATGCATTCATCGGGGTTGATGACGAGGAAGTTTTCGCCTTCGTAAAAGCAATCCACCGGGCACACTTCGACGCAATCTTGGTATTTGCACTTGATGCAGTTTTCGACGACGACGTAGGTCATTGTTAACTCCGACTATGGCATAGGGGGCAATCTTTGGCGTTTTGTTTACGCGATTTGGTCAAATCGCTCAAGCAACATTAAACCATAAAAGTTATGTGGATAATCGCTCGAGCACACGTTTGCGCGCCTCGCCACTGTCGCGGTCCGAAACATATAACAATCCCGAGAGCCTACGGACCAGATTGGATTCATAATCATGTAGCTCGCCGTCGGCGTAGGCCACTTCCCAGAGCATTTCGATCAGTTCGACGCGCTCAGAATGCTCGAAATTTTCCTTGATGGTGCGGGTCAGGGTGTAAAGCTCGTTGGACTCGGAAATGGCGGTTTCGGCTTCGCCCAGCAACGTTTCGGTTTCACTGACGGATAAATCGAAGCGGTCTTTCAGCAAGCGCAGCACCACGGCGCGCTCGTCCTCGCCGAAGGTTCCGTCCATGACCGCGGCTTCGACCAACAGGGCGGCGGCGGCGCGTTGCAGGTTGTCTTGCTTAACCTGTTGTGGGGTTTCGGCGACGGCGAACAGTTTCTTGAGGCTGTTGAGCATTACGAGATTTCCTTTGCGCGCTTGCGCCGTTTGGAGACGGTGAGGTTCAGCGCTTCAACCAGCACCGAAAAGCCCATGGCGAAATAGAGATAGCCTTTGGGGATGTGTTGGCCAAGCCCGTCGGCGACCAGCGTCATGCCGACCAAAAGCAAGAAGCTCATCGCCAACATTTTCACTGTCGGATGTTCGGACACGAACGCCGACAACGGCCCCGACGCCCACAGCATGATCAGCACGGCAATGACGATGGCAGCGGTCATGATGCGCAGGTCGTTGACCATGCCGACGGCGGTGATCACGCTATCGAGCGAAAAGATCAGGTCAATCACCGCGATTTGCGCGACCACCGCGAGCAACGTGTCGAACACCTGGGTTTTCGGCGTTTCTTCGCCAGCTTCTTCGATGTTGTGGTGAATCTCACGGGTCGCCTTGGTCAGCAAGAACAGTCCACCGCCGATGAGAATGATGTCGCGCCACGAAATCTCTTCGCCCAAAATCGTCACCAGCGGCGCGGTCAGGCCGGCGATCCACGCCAGGGTGAACAGCAGCATCAGGCGCGTGATCAACGCCATGCCGATCCCCAGGCGACGCGCCAGGTCGCGTTTGGCTGCGTCGACCCGGTCGGTGAGAATGGCGATGAACACCAAATTGTCGATGCCCAGCACCGCTTCCAACGCCACCAGCGTCAATAGGCTGATCCAGGCTTCGGGGTTGAGTAACAGATCCATACGCGGAACTCCTCAGGTGGGCGCGGCGGGGGCGGGAGAGAGGATTGTTATCGCACAGGACCGGTTTGGTCAAAAAGAAACCCCGGACTTCCGGGGTTCCCATTGCGCTATGTAACGATTGCTCTAGGCAGCGTAGATCACGCCACCGTTACTGGTGGCACTGAGGTCGCCCCGCGTCGCGGATGCAAAGCGGTCGCGTAGCGAGCCGACTTGTCCCGCTAGCACGCGACCGACGTTCGGCACCAAGTCCAGCGCCGCCAACGGTTCCAACGCGCGGGGGCTGAGGCGGGCTTTGTCGAGCGTCTTCGCCACCACCGCATCCATGGCTTGGACGGCGCTGTAAGCCCCCGCCATGAACGGCGACATCGGCATGTTGGTTCGGGCGATACGCGCCAGTTCGGCGCGGGTGTGTTCGACGGCGACGCTTTGCGAGCCATACGTCGGAATGTCCTCGCTGTCGATGTGCTTGATGATGAGGTTGTAGAATTTGGTCAACTCTTCGATGGTCTGCTCGCGTTCAACCGTTTCGGTCTTGTACGGCATCAGAACTTTGTCGCGCCAGTAATCGAGAAAACGGATATGCAGTTCGGAATGGTCCTGCAGTTTCTCGCGCTGCAAAAGGCCGTTGGTGACCTTATAGGCCAAGCCTTCTTCTTCGTTGAGGAAGTGGATGTAGAGATATAGGGAAATGTTGTCGATGACATTGCGCGAAATACCGTCTTGGCCGCGTTGCAACGCCTTCAGTCCATGGCGAAATAAGATCACCAACATGGCGTGCTGCATGTCGTTGTAACAATGTTCGGTGCGCAAAAAATTCGGTAAATCCTGGATCGCCGTGAGTTCGTCGGTTGAATAGGTCATCGTGCCCCCTCCTGATGCGTAGTCTGTAGCGCTTGAAGTGCGCCTTATCCCAAACGAGATGATTTATTTTTTTAAGTGTGCAGAGGTCGGCACGCGGACACCAACGTGCATTCGGGGTAATGCATTGGGCAAAGGTATTACAGCTGCATGAGATGTAATTCATATACGCAGGGCTAGGTACGATTGGGCAAAGCGTGCGCGCACGGCTTGTCGATTCTGGATACGAAATTGCGTTAAAAAAACCCCGGACTTCCGGGGTTTTTTGTCTATAATCTCTTGAGGTGTTTATGCGGCGTAAACCAAGCTACCGCTATTGGCGGTCCCGAAGATCGAGCTGCGATCCGCTTGGGTGATTGACGCAAAGCGATCACGCAAGGAGCCCGTTTTGCCCGTCAAAATGCGGCCGACGTTCGGCACCAAGTTCAATGTTTCAAGTGGTTTCAGTGCGCACGGGCTGAGTTGGGATTTGTTGAGGGCGCCTGCAACCATGGGATCCATGGCTTGAACGGCACTGTAAGCCCCCGCCATGAACGGTGACATAGGCATCCTGGTTTGCGCGATGCGGGCCAATTCGCTGCGGGTGTGTTCTACCGGAATGCTGTCTTGACCATATGTGGGGATATCCACGGCGTCGATGTGTTTGATCAGCAAATTATAGTAGGACGACAATTCTTTGATGGTCTCTGCCATGTCGATGTCTTGTCTTTTATATGGGATGAGGATTTTGTCACGCCAGTGGTCCAAGAACCGCACATGAAATTCGGAGTGATCTTGCAGACTCTCGCGGTTTAAAAGACTGTTCGTGACCTTATACGCCAAGCCCTCTTCTTCGTTGAGGAAGTGGATATAGAGGTAGAGGGAAATGTTATCGATATAGCGGTCGGCCATTTTGTCTTTGCCTTGTTGCAAGGCGAGTAGCCCATGGCGAAACAAGATCACCAGCATGGCGTGCTGCAAATCGTTGTAGCAGTGTTCGGTCCGCAAAAAATCCGGTAAGTCCCGAATGGCGGTTAGTTGATCTGTTGAATATGACATCGGAGGGGTCCTAAGCAATGTTGTTGCCAGTTATACAACGCATCAATAATGTAAATAGCGCGCCGACTGGTTTTGTTGGTGTGTGCCGGCTAGTCTGACAATTTCATCACATAAATGCCAATGGCCTTAAGGTGTAGTTTGAAAGGCAAAGGTAGGGGGGAGAGTTTGGCGATAGAACAAAAGTATTACGCACGGTTGTTGTGTGAATTTGTGGCTCTCGTGTGGAAGAAGTAGGCGCTAATCGAGTTCGCGCAGTTTGTCGATGGCGCGTCGTTCGGCCTTGGTCGGGCGGCCCGCGCCGGCGTCGCGTTCGGCGGTTTTAGCGGGGGCGAAGGGTTGGTCCGCTTTGGCGGGAGGCGGCGGGCTGAGGTCTTCATAGAGACCTTGCGCTTCGGGGGCCGGTCCGCGCCGGGTGCCCACGTCCTTGATTTTCACCACCCAGACCCGCGTGCCGGTGGCGAAGGTCAAGATGTCGCCGAGGCCGACCATCACATGGGCCTTGGTGATGAGTTGTTCGTTGACGCGTACCTTGCCCGCCTGACAGAACTTTCCGGCCAGGGTACGGCTTTTCAAAAAGCGCGCATGCCAAAGCCACTTGTCTATGCGAATGCGATCCGCGCCGGTCATGACTTCAGCTTAAGGTCTTTCAGTTTGGCGAACGGGCTGTCGGGATCGAACTGCGGCTCGCGGGCCTTGGCGCTTTGCTGAGGACGTTTCGCCCCGCCTTGGCGGCGGCTTTTGTCTTTAGGAGCGCGTTTTTTGGGCGCGCGATCCGGTTTGGCTACGCCCTCGCTCGATTTGGCTTTAGCTGCGGTGGCGTCCGGTGGTGTGACGGGCTTGGCTTTGCGCGGTTTGTTTTTGTGCCCTGGTTTGTTCTGGGGACGGTTGCGCCACGATTTCGGCGTCCACTTGCCATCCTTGTCGGCATGAAATCCGAGACTCACCATGATGCCCGGTAAGTCACCGGCGGCACAGCCCGCCAGCGACAAGAAGTCTTCGTTGGCCTCGAACGCGCCCTTGGTGGCTTCCAGGCGCTTCCACGCCAGCTCGGCGATGCGTTCCAACATATCGGCGCGCACGAACAGCGCACCTGCGGGATGGAACCCCGCCGCACGCAGCCAGCCTTCGGGTTCGTGCTTTTCGCGTTTCAGCGACACCCGGCCCGCGGGCGGCGGCGCCAGCAAGGGACCGGTATCTTCGAACACGCCCCACAACAGCACCGAGAGTTCCGCTGCAGCCGGACGCAGCAACGCCGGAATATAGATGAGGTGGCGGCCGATGCGCACGCCGAGGCGGCGCAGTTCATGGCGGTCCTCGCGCGACAGCGCCTTGATTTCTTCATCCGCTTCGTGACGCGGCAACGCGCCCAAACTTTCGGTCAATTGGTACACCAGGCCACGCGCCACGCCGTGCAACGGGGCTTCGCGGGCCGCCAGCAACAGGCCCAATCGGTCGCGCACAAGATCGCCCGCCCACGCGTTGAGGCGCTTTTCGATGCGTTCTTTTTGTTCGTGTTCCAACAGATCGCTGGACAAGGCCGAAATGTGGGGGCGCAGCAATTCACCACCCTTGGCGAACTTGGCCACCGGCTCGCCGCGCCAATGAACGCGGCCGTCGGGGGTGAAGGTGAAGGCACCGTCGGCATCGGCCTCAAGCATTGCGACGCGGTCGGCGATTTTGGCGCGAAGCGCCTTGCCGGCCGCAGAGTCGAGGATCTTCGCCGCCAACGAGGTTTCGCTTTCGGTCGGCACGAAGCGAAAACCGCTCAAGTTGCCCAGGTGATGGCCTTCGACTTCCAACGTGCCGTCGTCATGCAACGCGGTGGCCAAAGGTACGTCGTCTTTCAGCGTTTTCACCAGTTGACTGGTGCGCTTGTCGACGAAGCGCTGGGTGAGTTTTTCATGCAAGGCATCAGACAGGGTGTCTTCGATGGCGCGGGTGCGCTCCTGCCATTGCAGCGGGCTTTGCAGCCATGCGCCTTGGTGGGCGACGAAGGTCCAGGTGCGGATCGCGGCGATGCGTCCCATCAAGGTGTCGATGTCACCGTCGGTGCGTTCGATGCGCTTGACCCGCTCCGCAATCCACTCATCGGGAATGCGGCCTTCGGTGCTCATCAGGTGCTGATAGATCCGCCCCAACAGCTGGGGGTGTTCATCGGTGTGGATTTTGCGGAAATCGGGAATGCGCGCCACATCCCACAACGTGCGCACGGCGTCGGTGCTGGTGGCCAGGGCTTGAATGCTTTCGTCGCCAAGCAGGGCGTCGAGAACCTGTTCGTCGTCGGCTTCGCGCGCCCGGCGCAGGGCACCGTGATCGGGGCGTTCGGCCAGCGAGTCTTTGAGCTTTTTAATCGAACCGAAATCCAGTCGAGCATTGCGCCAAAAGACGAACGGCAGCGGTGCGAAATTGTGCTGTTCGATAGCTTCGACCGCATTGGCGCCGAGCCCGGTAACATCGCCGGTGGTGCCGAAGGAACCGTCGTTCATGTGCCGTCCGGCGCGCCCGGAGATCTGTGCCAGTTCGGCGGGCTGCAGGTCGCGCATGATACGGCCGTCGAATTTGCGTGTGGCGGCCAGCGCGACGTGATCGACGTCCATATTCAGGCCCATGCCGACCGCGTCGGTGGCGACCAGATAATCGACGTCGCCGGATTGGAACATTTCGACCTGGGCGTTGCGGGTGCGCGGGCTTAGCGCGCCCATGACAATCGCCGCGCCGCCCGATTGTCGGCGGATCAGCTCGGCGATCGAATAGACGTCGTTGGCGGAAAACGCGACGATGCAGCTGCGCGGTTTCAACCGGGTGAATTTCTTGTAGCCGGTGTAACGCAACGTCGACAGGCGCGGGCGGGTCTGGAACTCGACTTCGGGCACCAGCGCTTGGATCACACCCTTGATGGTTTCGGCACCCAAGAACATGGTTTCCAGGCTGCCACGATAATTCAACAGCCGGTCCGTGAACACATGGCCGCGATCGGCGTCGGCGCACATCTGGATTTCGTCGATGGCGGCGAATTCGAAGCCTTGGTCGGACGGCATGCTTTCCACGGTGGTGAGAAAGTAGCGCGCGTTGGCGGGCACGATCTTTTCTTCGCCGGTGATCAACGCAACCTGTCCCACCCCCTTGGCTTTGACGGCGCGTTCATAATTCTCGCGTGCCAGCAAGCGCAACGGAAAGCCGATGACACCGGAGCCATGGGCGAGCATGCGCTCCATGGCCAAGTGGGTCTTGCCGGTATTGGTCGGGCCCAATACGGCGGTGATCTGCGCGCGTTCGCGGGAAGTATCTATTTGCATGGGCGAAGTTTTAGCCTTGTTTGCGTTGGTTTTCCAGCAAGGAAACAAGCGGCACGAAAGACACCGGTAAAACCGCTTGGCTGGTGAAATCCCCTTGAGCGTCTTTGCGTCCGAGCAAAAGCATCTGCGGGCCCAGGTGGGGGCCTTGAGGAATGACCATGCGACCGCCGGGCGCGAGCTGTTCAATCAGCGCTTTGGGGATCGGCCCGTCAACGGCGGCGGTGACCACGATGGCGTCGTACGGGGCATGTTCAGCCCAGCCCAGGGTGCCATCGCCGCACTTGATGTGAACGCCCGAAAATCCTTGGCGTTCCAACGCGGTGCGGGCGTGATCGGCCAGGGCCTCCAAGCGCTCGACGCTATAAAGATCGGCGCCAAGCTCCGCCAGTATGGCGGCTTGATACCCTGACCCGGTACCGATTTCGAGCACCCGTTCGCCGCCTTGTAGGTCTAAGAGGTCCGTCATCAAGGCGACGATGTAGGGCTGCGATATGGTCTGTCCATGGCCGATGGATTGCGGGCGATTGGCGTAGGCCACGCCGAGCGGCACCGGGTCGGGAATGAAGGCCTCGCGCGCCACCCGGGCGACGGCGTCGATGACGCGATCGGAAAATCGGCTGCGCCCGGTCCAAAATGCGGTTTCAGCGGCCTCGCGCTGAATGGCGTGCGCCAACGCGCGGGCATGGCCGTCACGCGGGCTTTGGGCATCTATGGGCGGTGCCAAAAGCGGTTCTCCGTTCGATGGTTCAGCCCAACATCTCTTCGTCGGCTGCTTTGCGTTGTTCGTCGCGGCGCTTGCCGACGACCTTTTTCAACTGGTTATCGACGGCATTGAACGCGTCGCGCAGCGCGACATGGACGTCTTCGTGTGCAGGGTCTTGGCCACGGTCGTTATGAACGATGTGGCCGGCGCCCGGCACGGTCATATCGATGTTGAAGTGAAACAGCTTCCCTTGAGCTTGAGATTTGTGCGGCAGTTCGACAACCACGCGACAACTGGTGATGCGTCCATATTGAGACTCGATTTTATCGATGCGCTCAAAAATTTCGCTTTCCACGGCATTGGAATGGTCGCATCCGTGAAAACTGATCTGGACGGGAACTTGCATGATCGCTCTCCCCTTGGAGTTTGGATTGGATACAGGGACGGCGGGCCGGACGGTCCGCGAAAAGGTGGGATTTTGCCGATGTCATCACGGGAAAACAGCGCGATTTGAGCATCTTGGAATGTCCATTGTTCCTGTTCTTTCAGTATACGCCCGCCTTCGCGCCTTCGCGAGTCCCTTGCGCGCGGTGCTGCGGAATAATTTAGCCTGCCCAGACTTGCGCAACGGGGCGTTTTCGCCCATATCTCGCGGGTCTTAGGACGCGGTTTCACGTGCGTAACAGATACAGATAAGGAACAGATCACCGTCATGAGCAAGGAAACTTTCTCCTTTCAAACCGAAGTCAGCCGCTTGTTGGACATCGTTGCGGGCTCGCTGTATTCAAACCGCGAAATTTTCCTGCGTGAACTGATATCCAACGCGTCCGACGCGTGCGACAAGCTGCGCCATCAGGCCTTGACCGCACCGTCGCTGATCGAAGGCGATCACGATTTCAAGATCGAACTCAGCATCGATGAAAAAGCTAAAACCATCACCATTTCGGACAATGGCGTGGGTATGAACCACGACGACCTGCTGGCGACGCTGGGCACCATCGCCAGTTCCGGCACCGGGGCGTTCATCGAGCAGTTGGGCAAGGACGAGAAAAAGAACCTCGGCTTGATCGGGCAGTTCGGCGTCGGGTTCTATTCGGCGTTTATGGTCTCAGATAAGGTCGAAGTCACCACTCAGAAGGCCGGAGAGAAAGAGAGCTGGCTATGGGTGTCCGACGGCAAGGGACAATTCACCATTGAGGAAGTCAACGGCGACGCGGCGCGATCGGAGCGCGGCACCACGGTGGTCCTGCACCTGAAAAAAGACGCCAAGGAATTTCTAGAGACCTCGCGCGTCACCCACATCGTCAAAACCTATTCCGACCACATCGGTTTTCCGGTCGTGCTCGGCGAAGAGACCCTCAACGCCGTGTCGGCCATCTGGACCCGTGCGGCCAAAGACGTGACGGCGGAACAATACAAGGAATTCTACCACCATTCCGCCCATGCGTTCGACGAGCCGTGGCTCACCATTCACAACCGCATCGAGGGTGTGGTCAGCTACACCAACTTGCTGTTCATACCGTCGATGCGTCCGTTCGATCTGTTCGATCCCGAACGCAAGGGGCATGTGAAGCTGTATGTGAACCGGGTGTTTATCACCGAACAGGCCGCCGGACTGTTGCCGCCATACCTGCGGTTCCTGCGCGGTGTGGTCGACAGCGAAGACCTGTCGCTCAACATTTCGCGCGAGATGCTGCAAACCGATCCGAAACTTGCCAAAATTCGCACCGGCCTGACCAAGAAGGTCTTGTCCGAACTGAAGAAAAAGGCCGACAAGTCGCCCGACGATTATGCCCAGTTTTGGGACAATTTCGGCGTGGTCCTGAAGGAAGGCCTGGTCGACGACTTCGCCATGCGCGACAGTTTGCTTGAATTGGCGCGCTTCAAGTCCACCGCGGAAGACATGACGTCGTTGACGGGCTATGTGGAACGCATGAAGGATGGCCAGGACGCGATCTATTATATCGCCGGCGAAGATGCCGCACAGGTTGCGACCTCGCCGCATCTGGAAGGCTTCAAGGCCAAGGGCGTGGAGGTGTTGCTGCTCACCGATCCGGTGGATGAGTTCTGGATGCAGCATATCACCCAGTTCAGCGACAAGTCCTTCAAATCGATCACCCGTGGTGCGGCGGACCTCGACGCCATCAAGTCCGACGCAAGCGAAGCCAAGGCCGAAGACGACAAAGCCGAAGACGCGCCTGACCTGGACACCCTGATCGCCGCCATCAAGCTGGAACTGGGCGAGAGCGTCAAGGACGTGCGCGCCTCCAAACGCTTGACCGAAAGCCCGGTATGTCTGGTCGCCGACGAGGGCGACATGGACGTCAATATGGAACGCTTATTGCGCCGTCACGGGCAAATGAAAAGCGGCCTTCCTCGGGTTCTGGAAATCAACCCAACGCATGCTATTGTTAAAAAGCTAGCGGAACGTGCCGGTGGAAATGCCGACGATGGCTTGCTCAAGGATGCGGCGCATCTGCTGCTCGACCAAGCACGCATCGCCGATGGCGAGGCGCCGGCAGATCCGGCGGCATTTGCAAAACGTCTTGCGTCGGTGATGGTCCACGCTCTTTAATACGATTTAGAATGTGGAGCTGAAATTCGATAGCAGGAGGAGGCATTTATGACGACTGTGAAAAAACTCGCAACGGTGGGTTTTGCAACCCTGTTCGCCTTGGGCGTGGCCGCGTGCTCGCCGGAAGTCGGTTCGCCCGAATGGTGCGCGCAGATGAAGGAAAAACCCAAAGGCGATTGGAGCAGCAACGAAGCGGCTGACTTCGCGAAAAACTGCATCATGTAATCGTTTGGGGCTTCGTCCCGGATGACGTGAAAAGCGCGGTCCTTCTAACAGGGGCCGCGTTTTTTGCGCTCAGGGCTTAAGATCTTTGAGTTTCAAGATCGACGGGTCATAACCCGTGGCGGCGGCCTCTTCGTACCATTTGACGGCTTGATCGCGGTCGCGGGGCACACCGATGCCTTTTTCGTAAATCTCGCCGATGCGGTGGTAACCCTTGGCAAAGCTGTTTTCGCCCGCCGTTTGGTACCATTTGATGGCCTCTTGAATGTCGGGCGGCATCCCCCCCCCGCCTTTCTCGTGCAATTCGCCAAGGTGGTAATAGCCAAGCTTATAGCCATCGTCGCCGGCCAGTTCGTAGAAATTCTTCGCTTGCTCGATGTCCTGTTCGACGCCCCAGCCGTTTTCAAAGCAGCGGCCCAGGTTGTCTTTGGCCTGGGCATGTTCGGCGCTGGCCCTTTCGAACATGATGAAGGCCACGGCGGCATTCTTTTCCACGTATTCGCCGTTCAGGTACATCATACCCAGGTTGTTGATGGCAGGGGGATGGTCTTGCAGCGCGGACGCTTTGTAGAGGTTGTAGGCCTTGGAGAGATCCTTGGTCACGCCGCGACCCAAATGGTAAATCAGGCCGAGGCTGAACTGCGACTGGGCATGTCCGGTTTCGGCCAGTTCCTTGAACTCCTTGATCGCTTTGGCCCACTTGCCTTGACGCACCAAAACCAGGCCATCCTTATAAGCGGCGTGCGCGACCGGCGCGCTCAAGCCAATGGCGAGCGACGCCAGGGCGGCCATGAAAAGGGTGGTCAGGCGTGTAAAAGTTTTCATGGCGCCACCATAGCAAAACCCCCGGCCCTTTAGAAAGGCCGGGGGTGAGTTGCGGAACAATTTTTTGGAGATGCCGTTACGATGCGTTGAGATTGCGCAGCACGTAGCTGAGAATCCCGCCGTGACGGTGGTATTCGACCTCGTCCAGCGTGTCGATGCGGCATTTGGCGACGACGGTCTCAGACGATCCGTCGGCGCGGGTGATGGCGACCTGGACGTCCTGACCGGGGGTGATGCCGCCTTCGATGCCGGTGATGTCGAAGGTTTCGTCGCCTTTGAGGTTCAAGTCGGCGCGGGTTTGGCCGTTTTTGAATTCAAGCGGCAACACGCCCATGCCCACCAGGTTGGAACGGTGGATGCGCTCGTAGCTTTCCACCAGCACGGCTTTGACGCCCAAAAGCTTGGTGCCCTTGGCCGCCCAGTCGCGCGACGATCCGGTGCCGTATTCCTTGCCCGCGATCACCACCAGCGGGGTGGCGTCGGCCATGTGGCGCATGGCGGCGTCGTACATGGTGGTCTGTTTGCCGTTGTAAACCGAGAACCCGCCTTCGGTGCCGGGGGCCAGTTCGTTCTTGATGCGGATGTTGGCGAACGTGCCGCGCATCATGACTTCGTGGTTGCCGCGGCGCGAACCGTAGGAATTGAAGTCCTCGGGCCGGACTTGATGTTCGCTCAGATACTGACCGGCCGGGGTTTCGGGCTTGAAGCCACCTGCCGGGGAGATGTGGTCGGTGGTCACCGAATCGCCCAGCACCGCCAACAGCTTCGCGCCTTTGATGTCGGTGACGGCATCGGGTTCCGGCGCCAAGCCGGTGAAGAACGGCGGGTTTTGAATGTAGGTCGAACCGGCGTTCCAGCTAAAGGTCTCGCCGGTTGCGGTTTTGACGTTCTGCCATGCCTTGGTGCCTTTGAAGACATCGGCGTAGCGTTTGGCGAACAAATCGGCGGTGACGACCTTGGCGACCGTTGCGGCGATTTCGGCGTTGGTCGGCCAGATATCCTTGAGATAGACCGGGTTGCCGTCTTTGTCTTTGGCCAGCGGGTCGTTGATGATGTCGCGCGTCATCGACCCGGCGATGGCGTAGGCCACCACCAATGGCGGGGATGCCAGATAGTTGGCTTTGACGTGCGGGCTGATGCGGCCTTCGAAGTTGCGGTTGCCCGACAACACGGCAGTGGCGATCAAATCGCCCGACGTGATGGCGTCGGCGATCGGCGCGGCCAACGGGCCGGAGTTGCCGATGCAGGTGGTGCAGCCGAACCCGGCGATGTTGAAACCCATGGCATCGAGGCTGTCTTGTAGCCCGGCGTCTTGCAGATAGTCGCCGACCACTTGAGAGCCGGGCGCCAGCGAGGTCTTCACCCACGGTTTGGATTGCAGACCTAAGGCGCGGGCTTTTTGCGCCACCAGACCGGCGGCGATCAGCACGTCGGGGTTCGAGGTGTTGGTGCAGCTGGTGATCGCGGCGATGACCACGTCGCCGTCACGCAATTTGTAATCTGCGCCGGCGACATCGGATTCGCGCGGCGCGTCGGCGCCGGCCATGTCCTTGAGGGTGGTTTTGAAGCCGCTTGCGGCGCTTTTCAGATCGATGCGATCCTGCGGGCGCTTGGGGCCGGAAATCGACGGCTCGATGGTGGAGATATCCAATTCCAACGTCGACGTGAACACCGGGTCAGGGGTGGAGCTGTCGCGCCACATGCCTTGCGCCTTGGCGTAGGCTTCGACCAAGGCGATGCGGTCATCGTCGCGCGCGGTGAGCTTGAGATACGTAATGGTCGCTTCATCCACCGGGAAGATGCCGCAGGTCGCGCCGTATTCGGGGGCCATGTTGGCGATGGTGGAACGATTCGGCAGGCTCAGGTGATCCAGCGCCGGGCCGTAGAATTCGACGAACTTGCCGACCACGCCTTTTTGGCGCAGCATTTCGACGATGCGCAGCACCAAATCGGTGGCGGTGATGCCTTCTTTCATTTCGCCGGTCAGCTTGAAACCGACCACTTCGGGGATCAGCATCGACACCGGCTGGCCCAGCATCGCCGCTTCGGCTTCGATTCCGCCCACGCCCCAACCCAAAACGCCCAGGCCGTTAACCATGGTGGTGTGGCTGTCGGTGCCGACCAAGGTGTCGGGGAAGGCGACGGTCTTGCCGCTTTCGTCCTTGGTCCACACCACTTGAGCGAGGTTTTCGACGTTGACCTGATGACAAATGCCGGTCGACGGCGGCACCACACGGAAGTTGTCGAACGCCTGCTGGCCCCAACGCAGGAACTCATAGCGTTCCTTGTTGCGCTCGAATTCCAGCGCTTCGTTCTTTTCCAGGGCGTCGCCGGTGCCCGCAAAATCGATCATCACCGAATGGTCGATGACCAGATCGACGGGGCTCAACGGGTTGATTTTCTTCGGATCGCCGCCGACCGACACGATCGCGTCGCGCATCGCGGCCAGATCGACCACCGCCGGAACGCCGGTGAAATCCTGCATCAGGACGCGCGCCGGGCGATACGCGATCTCATGTCCGCCCTTGGCGTCGGACGCCCACGAGGCCGCAGCCTTGACGTCGTCGGTGGAAACCGTGCGGCCGTCTTCGAAGCGCAACAGGTTTTCGACCAGGACTTTGATGGAATAGGGCAGTTTGGAAACATCGCCGAGACCCGCCTGTTGGGCTGCTTCAAGGCTGAAATAATCGTAAGACTTACCGTTTACCTCAAGGGTGCGGCGGGTTTTGAGCGTGTCCTGTCCGGCCATTTGGGGCTCCTTACCGTTTTTGAGCGTTGTGTATTCAGTCTGCTGTCTGGCCACGTTGAGCGGCCGCTTATGTTGCGGCGCAGCATTCGGTGCGTTTTCTATACACGATTAACATCCGCCAGAACAGCGATAATACACTTTCGGGTAGGTTTTCGTGTGCGGTCTGTGGATATCGTAAAGTATTGCAATGGGTATAGCGATTTTGCGTTGAGTTGAAAACCATCACATTTCCCACTTTGTGACATATTCCGACCACAATGTGAGGCTTTAATCATCTGCATCGGATGGCTCATCCCCCTCCCCCAAGAGCGAGCCTCCCGATGTTACAGCTCCTCACAACACAGGTGAAACAAGTTCTGATCTGATTGTTCTTCTTCTAAAGGCTCCCTCCCAACTGCCCTTTCTTTGAGGAACCTAGATTTACTTGCAGTGCTGACCAACTGGCCGGGTTCTTAGGAACCCGGCCATTTTTTTGCATAAACCAAGATTTGTTTTTTTGAGCCAACTTGTATTTGGCGGGGGATCGTTTAAGGTCCGAGGCCTAACGAGGGGCAACACGATTTTTCAAACATGACCGATTTCGACATGACCCGCTTTCGAGGCGAAAATTTGATGTGCGTGCGTGGGGAACGCACCGTTTTTCGCGACCTCGACTTCGATTTGAACGCGGGCGGCGCATTGGTGTTGATCGGCCCCAATGGCGCGGGCAAATCGTCGCTGTTGCGCATGATGGCGGGATTGTTGCGCCCGGCCGATGGCCGCATGTTGTGGGGCGACGAAGATGCGTTGGACGAAATCGACGAACATGGCGCGCGGCTGCATTACGTCGGCCATCACGACGCCGTCAAACCGGTTCTGACGGCGGCGGAAAACATTGGCTTTTGGGCCCGCTTGCGCGATCGGGGCGAGGATGAGATCCGCACCGCGCTCGACGTGTTCGCGATCCGTCATCTTTACGACGTGCCGGGACGGTTTTTGTCGGCGGGGCAAAAGCGCCGCGTCAACTTGGCGCGGATCATCGCCGCGCCCGCGCCGTTGTGGTTGCTCGACGAACCCACCACGGCGTTGGACAAAGCCACCATCAAGCGTTTGGAAGCGGCCATTCAAGCTCATCGCGACACAGGCGGCATGGTGGTGCTGTCGACCCATGCCGACATCGACACGCCGGGAGCGGAAACCCTGAACTTGGCCGATTTCACATGCACCGCGCCGCTTGACGAACATGTGATGGTCTAGGGCGGGCGCTATGGGAAAATTCATCGAACTCGTCAAACGCGACATCGCCCTGGCCTTTCGCCAGGGCATGGACAGCCTCATGGTGGTGGCGTTTTTCATCATCGCGGTGGTGCTGTTCCCGTTCGGCGTCGGCCCGGAAGTGAACACCTTGGCGAAAATCGCCGGCGGCACGATCTGGGTGGCGGCGTTGCTGTCGAGCATGCTGTCGTTGGAACGCCTGTTTCAGACCGATTACGACGATGGTTCGTTGGAATTGTTGGCGCTGGCCCCGGTTCCGTTGGAAATCACGGTGCTGGCCAAGGTCGCGGCGCATTGGCTGACTACGGGACTTCCCTTGATCGTTACCGCGCCGCTGTTGGCGGTGTTGATGCAATTGCCCGACGACGGCTTTTGGACCCTGTTGGGGGCATTGATGCTGGGGACACCGACGCTGAGTTTGATCGGCGCTGTCGGTGCAGCTTTGATCCTCGGATCACGGCGCGGCGGGGTGCTGTTGTCGCTGCTGGTGTTGCCGCTGTACATCCCGATCTTGATTTTCGGCGTGTCTGCTGTGGACGCGGCGATCTTCGACCAGGCGGTGCGTCCGCATATGCTGTTTCTCGCCGCGTTGCTGGTGGGCTCTTTGGCGTTGACGCCATGGGCGGCGGCGGCGGGCCTGCGCCAAGCCCTCGAATAGTACGGCCAAATGGTCGCATTTGCCTCATTTCCGCCATCTGGACGGGGCACAGTCTGGCTAAATCGAGGTTAAACGGGTAAAACCGATGCCCGCAGAGATGCAAACGAAAAAAACAAATGCGTTTTACGCTTGAATGACGACAGGGACTCTATGCACCGCTTTGCCAATCCAACTCGATTTTTGAAAATTGCCACCGCCGTTCAGCCATGGATGGCCGCGATCACGATTTTGCTGTTCGCCGTCGGCTTGTACATGTCCTTTTTCACCGCGCCGCCCGATTACCAGCAGGGTGAAAGCGTGCGCATCATGTACGTGCACGTACCCGCCGCGTGGATGGGGATGTTTTGTTATGCGGCGATGGCCATCGCGTCGGCGGTGGCGTTGATCTGGAAACATCCGCTGGCCGATGTTGCCGCCAAGTCGACCGCACCGGTCGGCGCGGCGTTCACGTTTTTGTCGCTGGCGACCGGTTCGTTGTGGGGCAAGCCCATGTGGGGCACGTGGTGGGTGTGGGATGCACGTCTGACCTCGATGCTGATCTTGTTGTTTCTCTACATCGGCTACATGGCGCTGCAAGGCGCGTTCGACGACCGTGCGCGCGGCGCCAAGGCGTCGGCCATTTTGGCGTTGGTGGGCGCGGTGAATCTTCCGATCATCAAGTTCTCGGTCGATTGGTGGAACACCCTGCACCAGCCCGCCAGCGTGATCAAAATGGGTGGCCCGTCGATTCATCCCGATATGTTGTGGCCGCTGTTGATCATGGCGGTTGCCTTCAAGACTTACTATGTATGGGTTCTGTTGGTGCGTATCCGCCAAGAACTGACCGCCAACAAAGTCCGGATCCTGCGCTTAAAGCAGGTTCACGGCGGCTGAGGGAGCACCAGTCATGGCCGAATTCTTTTCCATGGGCGGGTACGGCGCGTACGTGTGGCCGTCTTACGTGATGACGGCGGTGGTGATGATCGTTTTGTTGGTCGTCAGCCTGCGCGGATTGAAAACCACCGAAGCCACCTTTGAACGGTTAAAGGGCGAAACGCGCCCCAATAAAAACGACGCGAAGGAGAGCCTCAATGGCGATGAAGCGTAAACACAAACGTCTCACATTCGTCATCGTCGCCATGGCGCTGGTCGGCGTTGCCACTGGCTTGGTGCTGTATGCGCTGGGTGACGGCGTGTCGCTGTTCCACAGCCCGACCGACATCGTCGTCAAGCAACCCGACCCCGATCAAAGCATCCGCCTGGGCGGTTTGGTCGAAGAAGGTTCGGTGCAGCGCGCGGAAGGTTCCGCGGTGGTGCGCTTTCGCGTCACCGACATGGAAAACACCGTCGACGTGGTTTACGAAGGCCTGCTTCCCGATCTGTTTCGCGAAGGCCAAGGCATCGTGACCACCGGCAAGGTGGTCAACGGCACGTTCGTAGCCGAAGAGGTGCTCGCCAAGCACGACGAAAATTACATGCCGCCCGAAGCGGTCGATGCCTTGAAAAAGTCCGGCCAGTGGCAGGGCGATGAAGCGGGAGCCGCAAAATGATAGTAGAGCTCGGCCATTTCGCGTTGATTTTGGGTCTGATGGTGGCGTTCTTTCAAGCCACCGTGCCCTTGATCGGCGCCGCGCGCGGCGATGTGCAATGGATGCGCTTCGCCGGCCCAGCCGCCGTCGCACAAGCATTGTTTGCTGTGCTTTCTTTTGCGGCGCTGACCTATGCGTATGTGGTGTCGGATTTTTCGGTGCTCAACGTGGCGTCGAATTCCCATTCGATGAAACCGATGCTGTATAAAGTTTCCGGCGTGTGGGGCAACCACGAAGGTTCGATGATGTTGTGGGTGTTGATCCTCGCCATCTACGGACTGGCGGTGGCGACCTTCGGGCGAAATTTGCCGCCCAGCCTGCGCGCCCGTGTGCTGGGCATCCAGGCGCTGATCGCACTGGGTTTTTACCTGTTCATTTTGCTGACTTCGAACCCGTTCGAGCGCATTTTTCCCGCGCCGATGGATGGCCGAGGCCTCAACCCGCTTTTGCAGGACCCCGGTCTCGCGTTCCATCCGCCGCTGCTGTATCTCGGCTACGTCGGTTTTTCGATCGCTTTTTCGTTCGCCATCGCGGCGCTGATCGAAGGCCGCGTTGACGCCGCGTGGGCCCGTTGGGTGCGGCCTTGGACGCTGGCGGCGTGGGGTTTTCTCACCGCCGGTATCGTGCTGGGATCGTGGTGGGCGTATTACGAGCTCGGCTGGGGCGGTTGGTGGTTCTGGGACCCGGTGGAAAACGCGTCGTTCATGCCGTGGCTGGTGGGCACCGCGTTGCTGCACAGCTCCATCGTGGTGGAAAAGCGCAACACCTTGAAAGGCTGGACGATCTTTTTGTCCATCGTGGCGTTCTCGTTTTCGCTGCTCGGCACCTTCATCGTGCGCTCCGGCGTGCTGTCTTCGGTGCATTCGTTCGCATCCGATCCGGCGCGTGGCGTGTTTATCTTAGGCCTGTTGTTGGCGGTGGTCGGTGGTTCGTTCACCTTGTTCGCGGTGCGCGGACCGGAACTCAAAGCCGGCGGTTTGTTCCAACCGGTATCGCGTGAAGGCTCTTTGCTGCTTAACAACCTGTTGATGACGGTTGCGGCGGCAGCTGTGTTGCTCGGCACCTTGTATCCGTTGTTCTTGGATGCGCTGGGTGGCGGCAAAGTGTCCGTCGGTCCGCCGTTCTTTAATGCGGTGTTCATTCCCTTGATGGTTCCGGCCATCATCGTGATGGCCTTCGGTCCGTTGATGTCGTGGAAACGCGGCGATGCGGGGCGTGCGCTCAAGCAATTGGCCGTGGCGTTCATCGTCGCGGTGATCACGGTTGTGGCCAACTGGCTGGTGATCGAACGCGCCAGCTTCCTGTCGGTTCTGGGCACGGGCCTTTCGGCGTGGCTGGTGGTCGGCACGCTGACCGAGATCGCGGTGCGCATTCGCTTGTTCAAAACCGATCTGGGCACGTCGTTGCGCCGCTTGGTCAACATTCCGCGCTCCAGCTGGGGCATGACGTTCGCCCACGCAGGGCTCGGCATCGCCATCGCGGGCATGATTGGTTCGACCGTGTGGAAGCAAGAAAGCATCCAGGTGATGGCCGTCGATCAATCCGTGGACTTGGCGGGCTACACCTACACGCTCAAGGGTGTGCGCGACGTCCAGGGGCCCAACTACGTGGCTCAGGTCGGCGCGGTCGAGGTGACGAAAAACGGCAATCACTACACCTGGCTGTATCCCGAAAACCGCGTCTATCCGGTGCAGGGCCGCCCCACAACCGAGGCGGCGATCGAAACCACGTTCTTGGCCGATCTTTACGTTGCCCTCGGCAACAAAGAAGAAAACGGTTCCGGCTACGTGATGCGCATCTACCACAACCCGCTGGTGCTGTGGCTGTGGCTCGGTTCGTTGATGTTGGTTTTGGGTTCGCTGGTCAGCTTGACCGACCGCCGTCATCGCATCGGCGCGCCGGAAAAGACCAAGAAGCGTGCCTCGGCTCAATCGGCTCAACCGGCCCCAGCTGAATAAGACGGATAAGGAACGCATTCATGAAACGTTTTTTATACGTCATTCCGTTGCTGGTTCTGGTGGTCGTTGGCGGCTTTTCGATCCTGCAGCTCAAACAGGTGAGTGGCGGCAAGTCGGTCAACATCTTGCCGTCGGTGTTGATCAACCGCGAAGTGCCGCCGTTTGAATTGGATCCGATTCAAGGGCGCGAACGCGGCTTCGGCTCCAAGGATTTGTTGGGGCAAGTCACCATCGTCAACTTGTTCGGCTCGTGGTGCGTGGCCTGTCAGGCTGAGCATCCGTTTCTGATGACTATCAAGGAGCAAGGCTTGGTGCCGATTTACGGCATCGACTGGCGAGAAAAGAACCCCGAAGCGGGGCCGAAATGGCTGGCCAAGTACGGCGATCCGTACACGCTGATCGGCGACGATCCAAATTCTAAAGCCGCCATCGCGTTCGGCGTGACGGGCGCGCCGGAAAGCTTCATCGTCGATCAAAACGGGGTGATCCGCTATAAGCAGATCGGTCCCATTACGCCGGAAGTGTGGAAAAACACCTTGTGGCCGCTGATACAGGAGCTGCGCAAAACATGATTCGCACACTCGCCGCCGCGTTGCTGCTTGCCGTGTTGGCGCCTATGAGCGCCCACGCCGTCGAGCCGAACGAGATTTTGAGAGACCCCGCCCTGGAAGCACGCGCCCGCGAAGTGGGTAAGGAATTGCGTTGCGTGGTGTGTCAGAACCAATCCATTGACGATTCCAACGCCGAGTTGGCGGGCGACATGCGGGTTCTGGTGCGTGAACGCATTGCCGCGGGCGACACCAATCAACAGGTGCTCGACTACATGGTCGATCGCTACGGCGATTACGTGTTGCTCGACCCGCCGTTCAAGACCGCGACGCTGGTGTTGTGGATCGGTCCGGGCGTGATTGCCGGTCTCGGCCTGGTTTGGGTGGTGATGATGTTTCGCCGCCGCAAGGCCGCCGACGGCCACACCGAATTGGCTACCGGCGTTCAGGCCGAACCCTTGAGCGACGCCGAACGCCGTCGCCTGGACGAACTTTTGAAGGAAGATAACGCATGATCGCGTTTTGGAGTGTTGCCGCTGCGCTGACCGTCGTCGCGCTGGCGTTCATGATCGCGCCATTGGCGCGCAAGGCCAAGTCCGAGGCTGCTGCGCCGGGACGCGGTGATTTCGACATCACCGTCTATAAGGATCAACTGGCCGAGGTCGACCGCGATCTGGAACGCGGGGTGTTGAGCGAAGATCAGGCATTGGCCGCGCGTACCGAAATCGAACGGCGCATGTTGGCCGTGGCGCAAGAACAAGACAGCGCCCTCGAAATCGCCGAAACGGCCAAACCCAAATCGTCGATGGCGTTGATCGCCGCGATCATGGTCGCGGTGCCGCTGGGTGCGGTGGCGTTTTATCTTTATCTCGGCCAGCCCGAATTGCGCGATCAACCGTTGGCGCAACGCCAGGTGATGCAGCAGCAAGCCCAGGCCCAAGGCCAGGGCGAGGGGGGCGACACCCGCGCGCGGGCAATGGAATTGCTCGCCCAATTGGAACAGCGCCTCAAGGACAATCCCAAAGACATCGAAGGCTGGCTGATCCTCGCCCAGGTCTACGAGGCGATGAACCGTCATACGGATGCGGCGAACGCTTATGAGAACGTCGTCAACCTCACCGAACGCCATCCCGAAGCACTGACCGCGTGGGCCGAGGCGCAGATCATGGCCGAACAGACGGTGGTGATTCCGGAGGTGGCGAAACTGCTCAAGGAAATCAAGCAAAAGGACCCGACCGAGCCGCGCTCGTACTTTTATTTGGCGCTGGAACGTCAGCAGCACGACGACCTGCGGGGGGCCTTGGACGAATACGTTCAGTTGCTCGAACATTCGCCGTCCGATGCCGAATGGGTCGAACAAATTCAAGATCGCATGAAAAGCTTGGCCAACGAAATGGGCATCGATGTGCCGGTGGTGGCGATGTTGCCGCCAGCAGGTCCGCCCGCTGACGCGACGGCGGATGCGCCGGGGCCGACCGCGGAACAAATGCAAGACGCGCAGCAAATGACCCCCGAGGAACGCCAGGCCATGGTGCAATCTATGGTCCAACGCTTGGCCGACCGCTTAAAGGAAAACCCCGACGACTTGGCTGGTTGGCAACGCCTCGCCCAAGCTTATCGGGTGATGGGCGATACCGCCAAGTTGGCCGAAGCCGAAGCGCAGATTGCGCGTCTGCAGGGCGGCGCGACGGGCAGCGCAACAGGTGGTGCGGCTGCGGCGCCAGGCCCCAGCGTTCAACAGATGCAGGATGCTCAGCAGATGTCGACGGATGATCGTCAAGCGATGATCCAGTCGATGGTGCAACGTCTGGCCGATCGCTTGAAGGAAAACCCCGACGATCTGGCCGGGTGGCAACGCCTGGCCAAGGCCTACCAGGTCATGGGTAACGCCGATGGCGTGGCCGAGGCCGAGGCGCAGATCAAGCGTCTGCAAGCTCAATAAAAAAAGCCCGGTGAAAGCCGGGCTTTTTTGTGTCTACGCGTTCGAGATCAGTCGTCTTCGAAAATGCCGCGTTGAGCGTTCTTGTGGCAGGCCACGCAGTCGGCTTTCGACTTGACGTTTTTGCGTTCCCACATGCGGGTGAACTCGCTTTCGCTGTGTTTTCTGACAAAGCGCGGGGCGGTGACGATGCGTGTGGGCGGGTTGTTCAGATCGACCTTATCCATCCATTTCTTGGCGGCACGGGTGGACTGAACGTCGGCGGCATCGTTGAGATGATAGTTCAACACGTAAGCCTGGGTTTCGGCGTCCAGCGAGGCGTCTTCGCCGAAGTGGTTGGGCAGGTCCGAAATAATCTTTTTCCAAGTCGCTTGAGGCAGCATTTGCGGAAAAAAGGTCATATGGCATTCGCCGCACGCGGCAATGACTTTTTGATCGGTGATCGGCGTGAAGCTTTCGGCATGTGCGACACTGGCCGTGACGGCCAATGCGGCGGCAAGGAAAAGAGCTTTTTTCATGATTTGTTTTCCCCCAATTGAAAATAACAAGACAGGCGGTTGGGGAACGGCCCTAACCGCCTGCTTGAATCGAACGCGTTACTGGCTGGACAGGTAGGTGATCCAGTCGACTTTTTCCTGCGGCGTGCATTCGCGGCCGATCACGCCTTGGCAGTTGCGCAAGAACCACTTGTCGACCTTCTTTTTGTCGGTGAAGCGGTCCGGGGCGCGCGACACCGCCATCGGGTCGATGGCTTTGCCGGTGCGGGTCTGACCCGCCTGCTGCGGCGTCGCGCCGTGACAGGTGGTGCATTTGGGCGTGTCGGGTTTGCCGGTGCCGTAGTTTTTGGTGTACATGGCCGCGCCGTTGGCGGCATTGCCTGGGCCGGCGCCCTGGGCCATGAAGCCGGCGATGATGTCTTCGCGCGGACCGGCGGACGCCGGGCTTGCCACGGCGGCACCGAATGCGGCGGCTAAAGTGAGTGTGCAGGCCAACGTTTTGATGGATTTCATGTCTCAGTTCTCCTTCGGGATCTTGATTTTCTGGTCGTCGAAACGACCACTGTAATGATCGGTGTGACAAGCGCCGCAATTGGATTTCACGCCCACCTTCTTCAGCTTGAAGTATTCCGGTTTGACGTCTTCGTGTTTGCGTTTCCAATAGGGCGTTTCGGTGATCTGTAAAGGCGCTTCGGGGTTGACGTTGCGAAACCGGTTGGCGGCCTCAGTATCCCAATTTTCGCCGCCATAGCGCGTCAGGTATGCGGTGATTTCGATGACGCTGTCTTGGCCGATCGTCGCGTCCTCGCCGAAATGATCATCCAGCCCGGCCATCATCTTGGTCCAGCTGTCGATGGGCAGCAGACTGGGGTGGAACGGTTTGTGGCAATCGCCGCATTCGCTTTCATAGGTGTCGTTGGGCGGCAAATATAACAATCCCGAGGGCGGCATGGTCGAAAACGCCCACAGCATGCTGCCTGCCAAACCGACGAACACGAATATAACGATGGCAGCGGCCAAAGGACGTGCTTTTCGGTGTTGCAGCGCAGGGGTATCCTTGGGCACGTTTTTCAAGCCGGTGATCATGGCGCGCACCAGGTTTTCACCGGTGAGCTTGATTTCCACGAACACCCCGGCGATGTGCAGCACGATCATGGCCAAAAGCAAAATGACGAAACCGGTGTGGATGGTCTTGGCGATGTCGCCGATGATGTAATTGGCGGCCCCGGCCAAGGGCCCCTGGTTTTCCTCACCGCCCAAAACCATCAATCCCGACAGGGTGATGACCGTCAGCACGAACAACAGGCCGAACACCATCAACGAGCCGGTCGGGTTATGACCGATATAGTGTTTGACCGGTCGCAGGGTGATCAGCTCCTTCATGTGCTCAAGGATGTGCACGGGGCTGAAGGTAAAGGTTTCCAGGCGCGAGTACTCGCTGCCGAACAAGCCCCAGGTCAGGCGGAACACCAGCAAAATCACGGTGATGTAACCGGCCCACAGATGCAGGCCCATGGTGTTTTCGGGAAACACCCAGCCGGTGAGAAAACCGATCAGCACCATCGCAACTAAGGTCCAATGGAAAATACGGGTCGGCAGGTCCCATACCTTAACGTTGCGGCCGGGTGTCTTTGCGTCGTCGGTCATGATCGCGGTCACACTTCCCCAAATTATGGCACGCCCAAACGTCCGCTTGGTTGCGCACACGCGTTGTGGTTCGGTTTAATTGTATTCAGTTGTCATAATCTAGACTAGGTAAACTGAATTAATGCTGACCTTGTCATTCAGCGCGTATTCATCTTGGATGGGGCATGCTCGATTAGCAACTGAGCGTGCTTGGCACGTGCCCCGAACGGGCCGTATGCGCCGGGGATAAAAATCGGGCAAAGGCCCTCGGCTTTATGCACGCCCACACAAAAACAAGTGGATGATCCCATGGATGACCGACTCCCCCACACCTCTAAAGTCACACCGCAAAGTATGCAATCCAAAGACCGTACCGTCAAAGTTTGGGATATTCCGACACGGATTTTTCACTGGAGTTTGGTGTTCGTCGTGGCGGTGGCCTGGGTGTCGTCCGAAGCCGACGGCGGCGCGTTTTGGATTCATGTCTATGCCGGGACGCTGTTGCTCGGTTTCGTCGCCTTTCGCGCCGTTTGGGGCATGATCGGCAGCCGCCACGCGCAGTTTGGAGATTTCGTTCATGGGCCCGAGGAAGTTACCAGCTACACCACGCGCCTGATGGCCTTTCGCCCGCCCTATTCGCTTGGCCACAACCCGCTGGGCGGTTGGATGATCGTGGCGATGATCGCGGTCATCTTGCTGGCCGTTTTGACCGGCATGATGTCGTCGGAAGACGGCTATGTCGGCCCGTTGGCGCACATCGGCGGCGGCCTGTTGGGCGAGGCACACGAAGGTTTCGCCAATTTTTTGCTGATTTTGATCTTCGTTCACGTGGTGGGGGTGTTCGCCCACGGCGCGCTCACACGTGAAAACCTGCCGCGCGCCATGATCACCGGCGACAAGCATGTTCCCTCCGGCGTACCCGGCGAAGACATCAAACCGGTCGGCATGGTCCGCCCTTTGATTGCGCTCGCCATCGCGGTGGTGGTCGTGCTTTACTTCATGCGCTAGAGCGAAGGGGTTGCCATGACAAAAAATCGTCGCCAGCTTGGTCTTAAATACGTTTTGGTCGCTTTGACGATCGCTGTTTTCGCGGCCTCTGCGGTTCCCGCTTTTGCCGACGAGGCGGACCAGGACCGCGCCCGCGCCGCGATGTTGCGCGGCGAGGTGGAGCCGCTGCCTAAAGCCCTGATCGCCGTCGAAAAACATTTTAAAGGCGATGTCATCGAGGTTGAACTCGAAGAAGAAGATAAATTTGCCCGCGGCCCGACCTTGGTCTATGAGATCAAGCTGTTGACGCCGGAAGGCAACGTCCTAAAACTAAAAGTTCATGCGAAAACGCTTGAGATTCTGGACGTTGACGGTAACGATGACGAAAATTACAAGCGTGACGATTGATCCTGTCGCGCGAACGTTGATCCATATTTGGGGGCGAACACATGCGAGTTTTGGTCGTAGAAGACGAACCGGACCTGCGCCGACAAGTCAGCCGCGCGCTGATGGAGGCGGGTTACAGCGTCGATGAGGCGCCGGACGGTGAAGAAGGTCAGTTTCTCGGCGACACCGAACCGTACGACGTGATCGTTTTGGACTTGGGCCTGCCCAAAATCGACGGCATTTCGGTTCTCAGCCATTGGCGTCAGGCCGATCGCGACATGCCGGTGTTGATTCTCACCGCGCGCGACAGCTGGAACGAAAAAGTCGGGGGCTTCGACGCTGGCGCCGACGACTATCTCACCAAGCCGTTTCACATGGAAGAGTTGCTCGCGCGCGTGCGTGCCTTGATCCGCCGTTCGGCCGGTCACGCGACGCCGGTTCTCGAATGCGGCCCGGTCGAGTTGGACACCCGCACCGGCAAGGTAACGATGGACGGCACGGCGGTGTCGCTGACCGCACATGAATTGAAAGTGCTGTCGTATTTCATGCATCACCAAGGCCGGGTGGTGTCGCAGACGGAATTGATCGAACACATCTACGATCAGGATTTCGACCGCGATTCCAACACCATCGAAGTGTTCATCGCGCGATTGCGCAAGAAACTGTCGTCGGAACTGATCAAAACCCATCGTGGCCGGGGCTATTCAATGTCGCCGCCCGGCGAAACCGTCTGACGGCGCGGCGCGATGCTGGGACGTTCCGTCAGTTTACGTCTTATCTTGATCTCTGTGGCGTGGATCGTTGCGACCCTGGCGGTCGGCGGCTGGGTGCTCAGCCAACACTTCCGCACCCATGTCGAAAACTCGTTCGATTATGGTCTGGAACGTCACGTTGAAGAGCTGCTGTCGTATACCGAAGTGGTGGACGGCAAGGTCGGCTTGAGCCGCCGCCCGACCGATCCGTCATACCTGCGTCCCTTGTCGGGCTGGTACTGGGAACTGACCGCGGATGGTGTGGTGATCGAACGCTCGCGCTCGCTGTGGGATCAGGTGTTGCCGATCAAACCGATCCCGAACCGCGGACAAGCGACCAGCTTTTTCATGTATGGCCCGCGCGAGGAAAAACTGCGCGTGGTGGCGGAAGCCTTTACCTTGCCAGGCTACGACAAAGACGTGCTGATCTACTTCACCGGTCCCGCGTCGGTGATCGATCGCGCCACCGAAGAATTCACCGAAACCTTGACCACATCCCTGCTGTTGCTGGGGCTGGGGCTCATGGCGGCGGTGGTGTTGCAGGTGATCTTGGGACTCAGGCCTTTGAAATTGGTGCGCCAGAAGCTGGGGGCCATTCACGCCGGTGAGACGGAACGTATGACCGGCGTGTTTCCCAGCGAGGTCGAGCCCTTGGTCAACGATCTCAATAAACTGCTCGACCACAACGCCGAAGTGATCGAACGCGCCCGCACCCATGCGGGCAATCTGGCCCATGCCTTGAAAACGCCGTTGGCGGTTCTCGGCAACGAAGCGGACGGCATGGAAGGTCAGTGCGCCGCGACCTTGCGTGAGCAAGTCTCGACCATGAATGACCTGGTCACCCGTCATTTGGCGCGCGCGCGCGCCGCGGGCGGCTTGGGCGTGCCGGGGTTGAAGGCCGACGTGGGGGAAATCGCGTCTGGGCTTAAGCGTACCTTGCAACGCATTTACCAGCGCAAAAACGACGGCGCGGGGGTGAGCATTGCGCTGGTCAACGTACGCGAACACTACGTTGTCGGGGATCGCCAGGACGTCGAGGAAATGCTCGGCAATCTGCTCGACAACGCCTGCAAATGGGCGGCCAGCCGGGTGCGTGTGACGGGTGCCCGCGAGGGTCGCGAAATCGTGCTGTCGATTGACGACGACGGCCCCGGAATCCCGGCGGATCTGCGTGACGACGTGCTCAAACGCGGTAAGCGCTTGGACGAAGCCACCCCGGGCAGCGGCTTGGGGCTGAACATCGTGCACGAGCTGGCGGAGTTGTATCACGGTTCGCTCTCCTTGGACGAATCGGATTTGGGCGGCTTGAGCGTGCGTCTTCGTTTGCCGGCGGCCTAAGCCCAGAGGCTCGTGCCCCCGACTCTTCACTTGCCTTTTTGTGTAGGAATCCGCATAAAACGCGCTCAAAGATGCCGTCGGCCTTCCTCCCCAGCCGGCCGGTTCTGAACCGAGACCTATAGCTGAACAGGGAAGCAGGCTTACCTGCCAAGAGGAATTGACCATGAGCACTTTCAAAACCATCGATGATCTGGATGTGGCCGGTAAGCGCGTTCTGGTACGCGCCGACTTGAACGTTCCGATGGCCGACGGCAAGCCGTCCGACACCACTCGCATCGACCGTTCCGCCCAGACCATCAAGGACCTCGTCGCCAAGGGCGCCAAAGTCATCATCTTGTCGCACTTCGGCCGTCCCAAAGGTCAGGTGGTGCCGGAAATGACCTTGAAGCCGGTTGCCGAAGCCATGGCGTCCGCACTGGGCTGCGCTGTCGCGTTCGCCACCGACACCATTGGCGACAGCGCTAAGGCGGTTATCGCGGCGATGCAAGACGGCGATGTGGCGATGTTGGAAAACGTTCGCTTCCACGCCGAAGAAACCGACAATGATGACGGCTTCGCCAATGCCCTGGCGGCGTTGGGTGACGTTTACGTCAACGACGCATTTTCCACCGCACACCGCGCTCACGCCTCCACCGAAGCTCTGGCGCGCAAGCTGCCCGCGGCAGCCGGCCGTTTGATGCAGGCGGAATTGGAAGCCCTGGGCGGTGCGCTCGGCACCCCGCAAAAGCCGGTGGCGGCCGTGGTGGGCGGCGCCAAGGTTTCGACCAAGATGGAAGTGCTCGGCAACCTGTCCAAGAAGGTCGACATGATCATCATCGGCGGCGGCATGGCCAACACCTTCCTGTTTGCCAACGGTCACGACGTCGGCAAGTCGCTGTGTGAAAAAGACATGGCTGACGAGGCGCGCAAAATCGTCGCCGACGCGGCTGCCAACGGCTGCGAAATCGTGTTGCCGGTCGATCTGGTGGTCGCCGCCGAATTCGCCGCAGGCGCCGAAAACAAGGTCGTCGGCCTCGACGATATCCCCGCCGACATGATGGCCTTGGACATCGGCCCGGCGACCATCGCCGACGTCGAAAAGCGTCTCGCCACATGTAAAACCTTGGTGTGGAACGGTCCGTTCGGCGCGTTCGAAATCGAACCGTTCGACAAGGGCACCAACGCCGCCGCTCAGGCAGCGGCGCGCTTGACCAAAGCCGGCACGCTGTTGTCGGTCGCCGGTGGTGGCGACACGGTCGCGGCCCTGGCACATGCCGGTGCGGCTGACGACTTCAGCTACATTTCGACCGCCGGTGGCGCGTTCTTGGAATGGATCGAAGGCAAAACCCTTCCGGGCGTTGCCGCGCTGGAAGGTTAAGCCTTACGTAAGCCTTGAAAACCCCGGCTCCATGAGCCGGGGTTTTTTTGTTTTTGTTAACGGGCTGTTAAGGGGGCTTATTCCCTTTTTTGGCGAGTTGTGATATAAAAGTGTGTCCGCGTCTGTGTTCGATGCGTCATCTGCTGCTGAACACATACGACAGACACGAGTCGCGAGGCCGGGCATCCCCATGGTTTGAGGATGTTCCAGTTTCGCATTAGCGACAGAAGCGTTGCTTTGAATCGCTGCCCCGCTTGCGGGCGGGTGCGCCGGTTCCGAGAAAGGAGAGCCGATATGTCTGTAAATTCAGCAGGCTCAGCCGCCAACGTACAACAAGCACTCGTCGCTCTCCGCCAGACGGTACAGGCGGAGCAGGTCGCGGCGGTTGTTGTGACTGAAGCTGCCAATCAGGCAGTTCAGCAGGCACAGCAAACCACCGCAGCCCAGGACGCTCAAAAGGGGGCCGTGCCCCCCGCCGGGCGTGGTGAAGTGGTTGACGTTAGGGCCTGAGCGGACGTTCGCGGTTGCGTTTGAGAAATCTGCGTAAACGCGAACATCAGGACAGACCAGCCAACGCAGACCCGTTCATCCCTTTGGGATGGACGGGTCTCTGCGTTTGAGGGCGTTTGCCAAAGGAAATCTTTTGGGGAGCAAAACTTTTCACGGCGTGCCGGACCTGCTAGGATGCTGCCGCATTTGACAAATGGTTAAGAAATTTGGGGCATACTGGCGCTTATGGCTGATATCACCAACGTTTCCACTCCGGTCGTTCGTCCCGCCGTGCAGCGCGCGTCGGTCGATGCCGCGCGCCCCGTTGCGGCCCCGGGCGCTGCCCCTGCCGCCGCCAAGGGGTACGGTGATGCGGGCGAAGTGTCGCGCCGCGCCAATGTCCTCAACAATGTCGAAACGCCGCAGAACCAAGCTTCGTTGAACCGCTTGGATCGCATTTTGTCGTCGGGCCAGCCGCTGCGCGGCGACGTGCCGCGTGGGTTTTATCTCGACCTAAAGGTTTGAACCCGCCGCCTGTCCTGTATTCGACACCCCCAGCCCAGATTTGGGCTTTTTTCACGCCCTCGCCTTTTCAGGTTTCAGGGGGCGCTGGTATCGAACGAAAGGTAGCTTCATGGCCACGCACGCCGAACTCGCCGTCAATCTGTTGCGCAACGCGGCGGTGTTCTTTCGCGACATCGGGGCGCAAAACGCCGAGCTGAAAGAGCAGATGGACGTGAACGCGCGGACCTACGACGCGGTGGCCGATATGTTGGAACAAGACCCGACTGGCGAAATGCCGCTGCCGTCCGACTCGTCTTCATCGTGATCTAACGTCGTGACCTAACGTATGCGATAGCCGTCGTGGCAGGCATTGCAGCTGGCGGTGATGTTTTGCAGTGCGGCGAACACGCTTTGCTGGGCTTCAAACGTGTGCTCGACATCTGCGTTCATTGCCGCCTGGGAAAAACGGCTCGCCGCACGGTGCAGTTCGGTGCCCGCATTGCGCATGCCGTCGGGCATGAACGGCGCCATATGCGCCGCGCCGTGATCGTCCAGCGATGACAGACCCAATCGCGCCTCGGCAATTTTGCCTGCGGTGGCGGCGTCGCCTTCGGCTAGGGCGGCCAAGATATCGTCCAACGCATGCAGGTGATCGCGCATATTGCCGAGTAGGTGCTCTTGCATCGGCGCGGGCATCTCGATCAAGGTGCGGTCATCGGCCTGCGCATTTGCGCTGAGTGTGACGCCAACCAGAGCGCTCATCAACCAAGTCAGGGGTTTGCGGGTGTTCATCGGAGACTCCTCGTAAATCTGGGGTTTGTCGAGCATAGGTGGATTGCTGCGCCTGTTGTATGATTGCAATCATACGAATGAGGAGATTTGTCGATGCCGGTGATGGATCTGGCCGCACGCTTGGGTGGCGCGGCGCGTATTGAAACGTTTAAGGCCGACACCGTGTTGTTTCATCGCGGCGATGTGACCCGACACATGTTCGGCGTTGTGGACGGGCAAGCCTATTTGCGGCGCACCACCATCGAGGGGGCGGAGATCGTCGTCCATCGTGCGCTTGGCGGCGACCTGTTCGCCGAAGCGGCGTTGTTTTCATCCAGCTATCATTGTGACGGAATCGCGGTGGCGGGCGCGCGGATCGCTTGGTTCGAGAAAACGGCGCTCCTGGATATGATGCAAACCGACGGAAGGTTCGCGGTGGCATTTTGCCGCCGCATTGCCGGGCAGGTGCAGCGGCTGCGTTCGAACATTGAATTGCGTGCTATCCGTTCGGCGGAAGACCGCATCATGGCGGCGCTGTCGCTGCGTCTGGGCGAGGGCGAAACGCGATATGAACCTGCTGGATCGTGGAAGGGGTTTGCGGCCGAAATCGGTCTCACCCATGAAGCGCTCTATCGTGCGCTCAAGCGTCTGGAGCAAGCAAAACGGCTGCGTCGCGACGGGCCCGTGGTCGAGCTAGGCGTCTAGGCCCAACAAATTGCAGGCGAAATCGCGTGCCGCAAACGGGCGCAAGTCGTCGGCGCCTTCGCCGACGCCAATGGCGTGAACCGGCAGTTGGAATTTATCGGCCAGCGCCACCACCACGCCGCCTTTGGCGGTGCCGTCCAATTTGGTCATCACCAATCCGGTGACGTTGACCGCTTGCTTGAAGGTTTCCACCTGGGCGTGGGCGTTCTGGCCCACCGTGGCGTCGAGCACCAAGATCACGTCGTGGGGCGCGTCGGGGGTGACTTTTTTGATCACGCGGACGATTTTTTCCAACTCTTCCATCAGGTGCGATTTGTTTTGCAGCCGTCCGGCGGTGTCGATCAGCAACACGTCGACGCCTTGGTCGCGGGCTTGTTCCATGGCGTCGTAGGCCAGGCCCGCCGCGTCCGCGCCGATGTCGCGCGCGATCACCGGCACACCGGTGCGCTCGCCCCACACTTGCAGCTGTTCGATCGCGGCGGCGCGGAAGGTGTCGCCTGCGGCCAGCATGACTTTTTTGCCTTGCTCGGAATACTGTTTGGCGAGCTTGCCGATGGTGGTGGTCTTGCCCGAACCGTTGACGCCGCACACCAAAACCACATGGGGTTTGAGTTCGGCGCGGATTTCCAGCGGTTTGGCGACCGGTTCCAAGATAGCGGTGATGTCGGCGGCGAAGGTCTGGCGGACTTCTTCGTTGCTGATTTCCTGATCAAAACGGGTCTTGGCCAAGGCTGCGGTGATTTTCGCCGCCGTGCTGACGCCCATGTCGGCGGTGATGAGAATCTCTTCCAGCTCTTCCAAGGTGGCGTCGTCCAAGCGGCGTTTGCCGGTGAACAGATTGCCGATGCCGCCGGTGATGCGCACCGAGGTTTTACCCAGGCCCGCTTTCAGTCTGTCGAACCAGCCCATTTATTCCGCCGCCTGTGAGTTGTGGTGTGAAGAGATCAGTTCGCCGCCGCCATTGGTGCCGTCGACACCGACGATGTCGATGCCCAGCAGTTGACCTGCCGTGGCGGTGCCGTCCAAGCGCACGGGCGCGAAGGTTTCGGTTCGGCCGAAGGTCGGTTTTTCCACCAGCACGATTTGATGGGTGCCGACCAGGCTGTGCAGATGGCGCTTCAGGATCGTTTCGCCCGCGTCGCGCAAGCGCTTGGCCCGGGCCTTGGCGATGTCGCCGGGAACTTGGGGCATGCGCGCGGCCGGGGTGCCGGGGCGAGTCGAATAGGGGAACACGTGCAGGTATTGCAGGCCCATGTCTTCAACGTTGCTCAGCGTGGTGGCGAACATCTCATCGGTTTCGGTGGGAAAGCCCGCAATCAGATCCGCGCCGAACACCACATCGGGACGCACCGCGCGGGCGCGATCGACTAGGGCGCGCACGTCGGCGACGGCGTGGCGGCGCTTCATACGCTTAAGCACCATGTCGGCGGCGGCTTGCAAGCTGAGATGCAGGTGCGGCATCAGGCGCGGTTCGTCGGCCAGCAAGGTGAAAAACCCGTCGTCCAGGCGCGCGGGGTCGAGCGAACTGAGACGCAGCCGCGCCAAGTCCGGCACAGCGTCGAGAATGGCGCGGATCACGCTGGTGAGCCCGGTGCCGTTGGCATCCGTCAAACCGGTGTCGGATCCATAGGCGGCGATGTCGACGCCGGTCAGCACCACTTCGAGGTGACCGGCTGCGACCAGCTTTTTCACCTGCGCGACGATCTGGTCCAGCGGCACGGACCGGTTGGGTCCGCGCGCGGCGGGAATGATGCAGAACGTGCAGTCGTTGTCGCAGCCCTGCTGGACCATGACGAACGCGCGGGTGCGGCCGTCCAGACCGCTGACCAGATGACCGGCGGTCTCTTTCACTTCGTTGATGTCGGACACCACGATCGAGGTCGGGTCGTTTTGGCCCAAGCCGCCATTGGGGCCGAACAGTTTCGCGCCGTCGAGTTTTTCCGCGTTGCCGACCACCCGTTCGACCTCATCCATGGCGGCGAATTTCGCCGGGTCCAATTGCGCGGCGCAACCGGTGACGATGATGCGCGCGCCGGGGCGTTCGCGCTTGATGCGGCGAATGGTCTGGCGCGCTTGGCGTTCGGCTTCCGCGGTCACGGCGCAGGTGTTGATGATCACCGCGTCGTGGACGCCGGCTTTGGCCATTTCGTCGCGCATGACCTCGGATTCCAAGGTGTTGAGGCGACAGCCCAGCGTGATGATGTCGGGGGTGATGGAATCGGTGGGACTCATCAGTCGTCCCCCAACAGAGACGGATCGATGGTGCCGACGAAGCTGGTCGCCACCGGGCCGGTCATCAAAACGTTGTTGTCGGGCATCCATTCGATGTTCAGCACGCCGCCGTCCAACACCACGTCGGCTTTACGGCCGGTCAGGCCGCGCCGGGCGGTGGCGACCAGCGCCGCACACGCGCCCGAACCGCACGCCTGGGTGATGCCGGCACCGCGTTCCCACACCCGCATGCGGATACGTTCCGGCGTCAGCACCTGCACGGCTTCGACGTTGGTGCGTTCGGGAAACAGCTTGTCGTGTTCGACCATCGGACCGAACACATTGAGGTCGATGGCGTCGGCGTTGTCGACCATGAACACCGCATGCGGATTGCCCATGTTGACGCCGACCGGGTTCTTCAACGGTCCGGCCTCGATGTTCAAGTGTTCGGTATCGCGGGCTTCGGCCAGCGGCAGGTCACGCCAATCGAGGCGCGCGGGGCCCATGTCCACACTATAAAGCCCGCCACCGACGTTTTCGCAATCGAGCAGGCCGGAAATGGTTTCGACGATCACATGGCTGGTGGCTTTTTCACGCATCACCAAACTGGCGACGCAGCGCGTCGCGTTGCCGCACGCACCGCTTTCGGAGCCATCGGGGTTGTAGATGCGCATGAAGACGTCGGCGATGGCGTTGTGAGCTGGTTCCATGACAATGAACTGATCGCAACCGACACCCCGGCGGCGGTCGGAAATGGCGCGCACGACGTCACGTGACAACGAAAGTTCGTTGTCACGGCCATCGAGGATGACGAAGTCGTTGCCGAGTCCGTGCATCTTTATGAAATCAAGCGTCGCCATGGTGGCTTTATATGGGGGGATAGGCCTACAAGTCCAGGCTTTTGGCGTGTGCCGACAGGCATCGACCGAGCGATCAGCGCGAATTGCGATTGGACTCGGCGGCCAGGGTTTCAACCAGTTCGAACACGTCACGCCTGACCGCGGGGTCCTTGATGTTCATGTAAGCCAGCAAAAGGCGTTGCTTTTGCAGCTCTTGCCCACTGGTATCTCTGTCGCTGTGCCCTTCGTTCTCGGACGCGGCGGACTGATTGTAAAAGTAGCCGAGAGCAATGCCGGTGGCCTGGCTGATGCGATAAAGATGGTTGGCGTAAATACGCAAGTCGCCGCGTTCCAGTCGTCCCACAGTGCCGGGAGCAAACCCGGCTTGGCGGTCCATGTGCGCAGCGCTGAGGCCAAGCGACATTCGTATCGCCTTGAGGCGGATAGGAATTACGTGATCGAGAGTGGAAAGTGAAGTATCGGTTGGATCGAGCCCTGCCGGGGTGTGGTCGTCGGCGTAATTAATTTCGCCCTTTTTGCGCCCAGGAGGCTCCACCATCATATAACTTCCCATCCCAATGCACGGCTGTTAAACAGAAGTTGTATTGCATTTTTTGAGAATTATAATGGTTGCACACCCTTGAGTATACAATAAATTTTCATACAATCATTTGGTGTATCTTTGCGCAAGCGTGACGAAGCGCCGGTGATCGCAGTTTTCGCCAAAAGTGTACCCAAGACCGGTCGTGACGCCCAAATGACAACCGGTCCACGGGCCACGCCCTGTCGAGGTCTATGCACACCTATTTAAAGGGCTGAAAAAGGATTGTCAGAAAGTGTCGCCGTCGCTTATGGCTTCCGCGTCGGCAATGGATTTCACCAATTGAAAGACCCGCGCACGTACGCCGGGGCTGGCGATGCGAAAATAATTGTGCACCAGTTTGATGGATTCCGGCTGGGTCATCGGGTCGTGCTCAAATCCGGATGCGGGTTGATCCGAAAGGGATTTGATCTTGCTGGCCGACGGCATGTCCTCGAAAAAATAGGATACATCGACGTTCAAGGCCTGGGCCAGTTTGAAAAGGTTGCTTGCGCCGATGCGGTTTGCGCCGTTCTCGTATTTTTGGATTTGCTGGAACGTAACATCCAGTGCCTTGCCGATTTCGGATTGGCTGATCCGCAACCCCACGCGGCGCGCCTTGAGACGTTGACCGACATGAATATCAATGGGGTCCGGGATTTCTTTGGGAGGGCGTCTGCTCATATGCGGGCTCCAAATTATTCCATAATTCGTTGTTATGAATACCAAGTAGACAACCAAACGTCACTGTGAATCAACTCGTTTGAAGTGCGTTAGAGTGTTGGGGGATCGTAGACAAGTCAACTGCCGAAGTCGCGCAAACAAAGGCGTAAATGGCGAAAGGTGTTGACTCTCATATGCAAGACGGCGTAGATAACCGCGTTCATCAGCCCCATGCGCTGAATTCACTTCGTCCCGAGGGACGCCGTCAGTCCGCGAGTTTCGCGCACTGGCGCGTTTTGCGTTTTGTCTAACGTATCGGGAGCAAGGCTGGGTGAACACCGAGTTTTGAACAGATCACGATGGATGTGAGTACATGTTTGAAGGTTTGAGCGACAAGCTTGGCGGGGTATTCGACAAGCTGACACGACGCGGCGCGCTGAAGGCATCGGATGTGACCGAAGCCATGCGCGAAGTGCGCGTTGCGTTGCTCGAAGCGGACGTCGCTCTGCCCGTGGTCAAAGATTTCATCGCCAAGGTCTCCGAGGCCGCCGTCGGCGAAGCCGTGCTGCGGTCCGTCACCCCGGGCCAGATGGTGGTCAAGGTGGTGCACGACCATTTGGTCGAGATGCTGGGCGCGGAACCCGAACCGCTGCGCGTTTACGGCAATCCGCCCAACGCCGTGTTGATGGTCGGTCTGCAGGGTTCCGGTAAAACCACCACCACCGCCAAGATCGCCGCGCGTTTGACGCGTCTGGAAAAGAAAAAGGTCTTGATGGCGTCGCTGGACATCTACCGTCCCGCCGCGCAACAGCAGCTGGAACAATTGGGCCAGCAAAACACCATTGCCACCTTGCCGATCGTGTTCGGCGAACAGCCCGTCGCCATTGCCAAGCGCGCCATGCAAGTGGGCCGTACCGAAGGCTACGACGTGGTGATGCTCGACACCGCCGGTCGTCTGCACATCGACGAACAGCTGATGAAGGAAGTCCAGCAGGTTCGCGACGCCGTCAACCCCGGCGAAACGCTGTTGGTGACCGACGCCATGACCGGCCAAGACGCGGTCAACGTCGCTAAGGAATTCCACGACAAAGTCGGCATTTCCGGCATCGTTCTGACCCGCGTCGACGGCGATGCCCGCGGCGGTGCGGCGCTGTCGATGAAGGCCGTCACCGACACCCCGATCAAGTTCTTGGGCGTCGGCGAAAAAATCGACGAGCTAGACGCCTTCGACGCACGCCGCGTGGCAGGTTCGATCCTCGGTCAGGGCGACGTGGTCGGTCTGGTGGAGCGCGCCGCCCAGGTTATCGACAAGGAAGAGGCCGAGAAAGCCGCCGAACGCATGCTCAAGGGGCAGTTTACCCTCGACGACATGGCCAATCAGATCGGCCAGCTGCGCAAGATGGGCGACCTCAAGGGCCTGATGGGCATGATCCCCGGCATGGGCAAAATCAAAAAGCAGATGGCCAATGCCGACATCGACGAAAAAAAGATCGCCCACCAAGAAGCGATCATTCGTTCCATGACGCCAAAAGAACGGCGCAACCCGAAACTGATCAACGGCTCGCGACGCAAGCGCATCGCGGCTGGGTCCGGCACCACGGTGCCGGAAGTGAACCGCCTTTTGAAGCAGTTCGCGATGATGAGCAAGATGATGAAGAAAATGGGCAAAATGGGCGGCAAAGGCATGCCCGGAATGCCCGCAATGGGGGCCGGCGGCATGCCCGACATGTCCAGCCTGCCACCAGGAATGATGCCGCCTTTTAAATAAGACGGCCTTGAAGATGAGTTTTTTGGATTAACGATCGTACTCAAGCAGTACACAAACACTGAAAAGGATAGCGAGAACCATGTCTCTGCGTATTCGACTTTCCCGTGGCGGCGCGAAAAAGCGTCCCTACTACCGTATCGTTGTTGCGGATTCCCGCAGCCCGCGTGACGGCCGCTTCATCGAGCGCGTCGGCACCTACAACCCGATGCTCGCCAAAGACAGCGACCAGCGCGTGGTGTTGGAGGCCGAGCGCGTCCAGCATTGGATCAGCCAAGGCGCTCAGCCGTCCGATCGCGTAGCGCGTTTCTTGGGCGCTGCCGGCCTCGCCGACAAGCCGGCGGTTCCCGAGCAGACCAAAAAGAACAAGCCGAAGGCCAAAGCTCTCGAGCGCATCGCCGAGAAAGAAGCCAAAGCCAAGGAAGCCGCCGAAGCCGCTGAAGCTGAAAAAGCCGCCGCTGCCGAAGCTGCCGCCGCGCCTGCTGAAGAAGCTCCGGCTGAAGAAGCCGCTGCTGAAGCTCCGGCCGAGGATGCGGCCGAGGGCTAACGCCCTGGGCCCTGTCTTCGCCAAGGTCTGGCTTGCTAATGGCTGACCGGCTCGCAAACGCTGATCTTATCTGTGTCGGACTTTTGGGTTCGGCGCGTGGACTGAAAGGCGAGCTTCGCGTCAAAAGCTTTACGGCCGACGCAAGCGCCATCGCCTCTTACGGTCCGCTGACGGATGAAACCGGCGCACGGACGTTCGAGCTGAAGGTCACCGGCAAGCATAAGGACCAACTGGTGGTCCGCATCAAGGGGGTCAACGACCGCAACGCGGCCGAAGCCCTCAACGGTACGAAGCTTTATATGCATCGCGACCGCCTGCCCGAAACGGAAGAGGACGAGTTTTACTTTTCCGATCTTCAGGGCCTGGATGCGGAGCTGGTGGACGGAACGCCATTCGGCCAAGTGGTCGAAGCCGAGGATTTCGGCGGTGGACCGTTTATCGAGGTGAAGACCCCCGGTCACGGCCGGGTTCTGGTGCCGTTCACCAAGGCGGCGGTGCCGGTGGTGGACTTGAAGGCCCGTCGGGTGGTGATCGATCCGCCCGATGGTTTGTTGGAACCGGGCGATCCGGAACCGCAAGACGGTGAAGAGGCGTGAGGCCATGAGTGACGGCGCAACATCCAAGGCCCACTCCGGGTCTCCTTGGCAAGCGGTTGCGTTGACACTGTTTCCGGACATGTTTCCGGGATCGTTGGGCCAATCGCTGGCGGGCCAAGCGCTTGAAGACGGGCGCTGGACGCTGGAAACGGTGGACATCCGTGGGTTTGCACGCGATAAACACCGCACCGTGGACGATACCCCGTGCGGGGGCGGCGCCGGAATGGTGATGCGCCCCGACATTGTGGATCTGGCGATCCGCGATGTGCAGGACAAAACCGGCGGCAAGTTGCCGCTGATCTACATGACCCCCCGGGGTCGCCCGCTGACCCAAAACCGGGTCCGGGAACTGGCTTTTGGGCCGGGGGTCGCGGTTTTGTGCGGGCGTTACGAAGGGGTCGACCAGCGCGTGCTGGACGCCCACGACGTCGAGGAAATCTCGATCGGCGACTACGTGTTGTCGGGCGGCGAGGTGGCGGCGTTGGTATTGATGGACGCGTGCGTGCGTCTGATCCCGGGCGTTATGGGATCGGGCCGCTCGCACGAAGAAGAGAGTTTCGAAGAGGGTTTGTTGGAATACCCTCTGTATACGCGCCCCACCGAGTGGCAAGGGCGCACGGTGCCGGAGGTGTTGCTGTCCGGTCACCACGGAAATATCCGCGCGTGGCGGCGCGAACAGGCCGAGGCCGTTACAAAAGATCGACGGCCCGATCTGTGGAAAGCTTACAAAGCCGCGTCCGAGTGATCGGAACGGCACGAGAATTGAGTTTGAGTTGACAGTTTCGTCGGGGTGCGCCCCGGCATTGAATTTGGAAAAAGAAGGACTGAGTGCCATGAACATCATCGAAGAGCTCGAAAAAGAGCAGCTTGGCAAGCTCACGGCTGACAAAGACCTCCCGGATTTCGGTCCGGGCGACACCGTGCGCGTCCAGGTGAAAGTTATCGAAGGCGATCGCGAACGTCTGCAGGCGTTCGAAGGCGTTTGCATCGGCCGTAAAAACGCCGGTCTGAACTCCGCGTTCACCGTGCGTAAGATCTCCAGCGGCGAAGGCGTGGAACGCGTGTTCCCGCTGTACTCGCCGAACGTCGCCGCCGTTGAGGTCGTGCGTCGTGGCGATGTGCGTCGCGCCAAACTGTATTACCTGCGTGGCCGCACCGGTAAGTCCGCTCGTATCCGCGAGCAGACCGACGGTCACAAAGCCAAGCTCAACGCCGCCGATAAGGCCGTTGCGTCTCAGATCAAGGCCGATCGCGACGCCGCCGCCAAGGCGAAGAAGGCCGCTGCGGCCGAAGAAAAAGGCGAATAAGCCTCTTTCTTTCCGTGGCACCGTTCAGGCCGGGCCGTCGGGTGATCGCGCAAGCGTGATCGCCGGGCGGCCTTGGCTGTGAGCGCGCCACAACCTATCTCTATTTACCGTGTGGTCCTTAGCCCCGGTTAAGGACTGCGTGACTTCACCGCGAACGTTGCAGGTTCTGAAAATGCCCAAAACCCTCTTCGATAAAATCTGGGATGCTCATCTGGTCGATGTCCAAGATGACGGCACGTGCCTCATTTACATCGACCGTCACTTGGTTCACGAAGTGACCAGCCCCCAGGCGTTCGAGGGTTTGCGCTCGGCCGGACGCCAAGTGCACCGCACCGACGCGACGCTGGCGGTGGCCGATCACAACGTGCCGACCACGGACCGTTCCAAAGGCATCAGCAATCCGGAATCGCGCATCCAGGTCGAAACCCTGGAAAAGAACGTCGCCGATTTCCACGTACCGTACTTTGAAATGGACGACGTGCGCCAAGGCGTGGTGCACATCGTCGGTCCCGAACAGGGCTTTACCCTGCCCGGCACCACGATCGTTTGCGGCGACAGCCACACCGCCACCCACGGCGCGTTCGGCGCATTGGCGTTCGGCATCGGCACCTCGGAAGTCGAGCACGTGCTCGCCACCCAGACGCTGCTGCAAAAACCCGCCAAGAACATGCTGATCAAGGTCACCGGCAAGCTGCCCGAACACTGCAGCGCGAAAGACATCGTGCTGGCTGTGATCGGCAAGATCGGCACCGCGGGCGGCACCGGTTATGTGGTCGAATACGCGGGCGAAGCCATCGAGGCGCTGAGCATGGAAGGGCGCATGACGGTCTGCAACATGACCATCGAAGGCGGCGCGCGCGCCGGCCTGATTGCGCCTGATGAAAAGACCTTCGCCTATCTGCAAAGCCGTCCCATGGCACCCAAGGGCGGCGCGTGGGAACAGGCGGTCGCCTATTGGCAGACCCTCAAATCCGACGACGGCGCGCACTACGACGCGGTGGTCGAACTGGATGTCACCGACTTGGCCCCGCAGGTCACCTGGGGCACCAGCCCGGAAAACGTGCTGTCCATCGAAGGCACCGTGCCCGACCCGGCGAATGAGCCCAACGCGGAAAAGAAGACCGCCATCGAGCGCGCCATCGCCTATATGGATTTCAAACCCGGCCAAGCCATCGACGGGGTGAAGATCAACACGGTGTTCATCGGTTCGTGCACCAACGGCCGCATCGAAGATTTCCGCGAAGCCGCCGCCGTGGCCAAGGGCCGCAAGGTGGCGGACGGCGTGCGCGCACTGGCTGTGCCGGGTTCCGGTCTGGTCAAGGAACAAGCCGAAGCGGAAGGCCTGGATAAAGTCTTTATCGAAGCCGGTTTCGAATGGCGCGAGCCGGGCTGTTCCATGTGCTTGGCGATGAACGACGATCGTCTGGCGCCGGGCGACCGCTGCGCATCGACCTCGAACCGCAACTTCGAAGGCCGTCAAGGCAAGGGCGGACGTACCCACTTGGTTAGCCCCGCCATGGCCGCCGCCGCGGCCATTACTGGTTGCCTCACCGACGTGCGCAAGCTGAGCTAAGGGAGAGAGACGTCATGGAAAAATTCACCAAGCTCACCGGCGTCGCGGCGCCGATGCCGATCCGCAACATCGACACCGACATGATCATTCCCAAGCAGTTCTTGAAGACCATCAAGCGCGAAGGTCTGGGCGTGCACCTGTTCGATGAAATGCGCTACCTCGACGACGGTTCGGAAAACCCCGATTTCGTGTTGAACAAGGACGCTTACCGCAAGGCCACCATCATCGTCGCGGGCGACAACTTCGGTTGCGGCTCTTCGCGCGAACACGCCCCGTGGGCGCTGAAGGATTTTGGCATCAAGGTTATCATTTCGACCAGCTTCGCCGACATCTTCTACAACAACAGCTTCAAGAACGGCATGCTGCCGATCCGCGTCGATGAAGAGACGCTGGGCAAATTGATGGACGATGCCGAACGCGGCGCGAATGCCACGCTGACCATCGATCTGGAAAACCAGACCATCTCCGGCCCCGACGGCGGCGAGGTCAAATTCGACATCGACCCGTTCCGCAAGCACTGCTTGTTGGAAGGACTGGACGATATCGGCCTGACCCAGCAAAAGGCCGATAAGATCGACAGCTACGAAGAAAAACAGAAGTCCAGCCAACCCTGGCTTTTCGCCTAATCGCACCACATGACCCAGGGCGGCAGCCCGACGAGACCCCCCGTCGCGGCCGCTCTTTGCTGTAAGGAAACAACATCGTGTCCAACACCAAAAACATTCTCATGCTGCCCGGTGACGGCATCGGCCCCGAAGTGATGGCCGAAGTCAAAAAGGTCATCGACTGGTCCAACGACAAACGCGACACCGGTTTCAAGGTCGAAGAAGATCTGGTCGGCGGCGCGTGCTTCGACGCCCACGGTTGCGCCGTGACCGACGAGACCATGGACAAGGCCCAGGCCGCCGACGCGGTTCTGCTCGGCGCGGTGGGTGGCCCGAAGTGGGACAACGTCGCGCGTGAACACCGCCCCGAAGCGGGTCTGCTGCGTTTGCGCAAAGAGCTCGATCTGTTCGCCAACCTGCGCCCGGCGTTGGTGTTCGATGCGCTGATCGACAGCTCGACCCTGAAGCCCGAGGTGGTGCGCGGCCTCGACATCATGATCGTGCGCGAACTGACCGCCGGCGTATACTTCGGCCAACCGCGCGGTGAAGAACTGCGCGACGGCGTGGCTTACGGCTTCGACACGCAGATCTATTCCGAACCGGAAATCGACCGCGTCGCCCGCGTCGCGTTCGAGCTGGCGAAAAAGCGCAACAACAAAGTCACCAGCGTTGAAAAAGCCAACGTCATGGAATCGGGCGTGTTCTGGCGCAAGATCGTCAACAAGGTCCACGAGGCCGACTACGCCGAGGTGGAGCTGAACCACATGTACGCCGACAACTGCGCCATGCAGTTGGTGCGCTGGCCGGGCCAGTTCGACGTCATCGTCACCGACAATCTGTTCGGCGACTTGCTGTCCGATTGCGCGGCGATGCTGACCGGTTCGCTGGGCATGCTGCCGTCCGCCAGCTTGGGCTCCAAGGATCCGGAAACCGGCAAAATCCCCGCCATGTACGAACCGGTCCACGGTTCCGCCCCCGACATCGCGGGCCAGGGCAAAGCCAACCCGTTGGCGACCTTGCTCAGCCATTCGATGATGCTGCGCTACAGCTTCGACATGATCGAAGACGCCGACATGCTCGACCAAGCGGTGCAGAACGTGCTCGCCCACGGCCTGCGCACCGCCGACATCATGACCGACGGCATGACCTTGGTGTCGACGTCCGGCATGGGCGATGCGTTGATCGAAGAGTTGGAGAAGCTGGCTTAAGGCCGTAAATCCTTGCTTTTTGAACCCCGCCCAGGTATGAAAAGCGCAGATTTTAATGAGGACGCGACATGAGCCATCGTTTGGCAAAATGTGATCTGATTTCCGCCCGGCCTGATTGCGGCTGCGGCGCGCTTTCCTTTGCGAAAACCACCATTACCAAAACCACCACTCGCTGTTAGCGGGCTTTTGGTTTTGCAGGTAAGCAACCAGGCCCGCGGACAGCTCTGCGGGCCTTGGTGTATGGGCCCGAAGAGTGCGGGCCCAAACTGAGGAGATAAAAGGCAATGGGTTACAAAGTCGCAGTCGTCGGCGCCACGGGAAACGTGGGCCGGGAAATGCTGCAAACGATGGTCGAGCGCAATTTTCCCGCCGATGAAGTGGTCGCGCTGGCCAGCCACCGTTCGGTCGGTCGTGAAGTTTCTTACGGCGACGACACGGTTTTGAAGTGCCAGGATTTGGCGACCTTCGATTTCAAGGGCACCGACATCGTGTTGTCGAGCCCCGGCGCGTCGGTGTCGGCGGAATTCTCGCCCAAGGCCGCAGCCGCGGGCGCGGTGGTGGTGGACAACACCTCGCACTTTCGCATGGACCCGGACGTGCCGTTGGTGGTTCCGGAAGTGAACCCCGACGCCATCGCGGGTTACACCAAGAAAGGCATCATCGCCAACCCCAACTGCTCGACCATTCAGATGCTGGTGGCGTTGAAGCCGCTGCACGATCTGGCGACCATCAAACGCGTGGTGGTGGCGACGTACCAGTCGGTATCCGGCGGCGGCAAAGCGGCCATGGACGAACTGTTCAACCAGACGCGCGGCGTCTATATGAACGAACCGGCCGAAAAGAACCGCCAAATCTTCACCAAGCAGATCGCCTTCAACGTCATTCCGCACATCGACAAGTTCATGGATGACGGCATGACCAAGGAAGAATGGAAGATGGTGGTCGAGACGAAAAAGATCCTCGATCCGAACATCGAAGTTTGCGCCTCGTGCGTGCGCGTTCCGGTGTTCATCGGCCATTCCGAAATGGTCAACGTCGAGTTCGAAAACCCCATCGACGAAGAGCAGGCCCGCGCCGTACTGCGCGAAGCTCCGGGTGTGAGCGTGATCGATCATCGCCAAGACGAAGGCTACGTCACCCCGGCCGAATGCGCCGGCGAAGACGCGGTGTTCGTGTCGCGCATCCGCAAGGACGCATCGATCGAAAACGGTCTGAATTTCTGGTGCGTGTCCGACAACCTGCGCAAGGGCGCCGCGCTCAACACGGTGCAGATCGCGGAAATTCTCGCCAGCGATTACTTGGGCAAATAAGTTTCCAAGTGCCTCTGAACACAAACCGTCCCAGCCATCGGTTGGGGCGGTTTTGTTTTGCCCTATTCTGTTTTGGGCGGGGGGTAGTGCGGCAGTTGTGCGGTGTCTGCATGATTGAAGAAGGCGTTGATTTCGTCTTGCTCCATGACCCGGTCGGGCGAGATTTGCTCAGGTTCGTGCTCGCGGCGTTCTTGGGTGTGTTTCGCTTCGTGGCGGCGGCGGTCGGGACCGAAAAAACCGGGCGCGTTGACGAACGGGCGCGGGCGCTCGATTACGTTGCGTATCCGTGAAAACAACGTGTGCGCGGATATGGGTTTGACCAGAAATTCGGTGACCCCGGCGTCGCGCGCTTTGGAAATCCGCCAATATTCCGAATGGGCGGATATCATGATGATCGGTACGAACGTATTGATGGCGTCATGGGTGTGGCGCATCATGGTGGTGAATTCGATGCCGTCGAACGGCGTCATTTCCCAATCCAACAGAATGATGTCGGCGGGCCAGGTTTGGATGATTTTCAAGGCTTCGGCACCATCCCCGGCTTCACGGATATCTTGAGCGCCGAGCGTCGCCAAAATGCGCCGAATGATCGTGCGCATGAAGGCGTTGTCGTCAGCAATCAGGAACTTGACGTTGGCTAGATAACTGCTCTGGCCCATGTGACGCCGTCTCCCCAACACCGAAGATGTTCACAATACCATGGCGGAATTCGCCAAACAACCGAGCGCACGGTAGAGGTTAGCGTCCTCAGCCTGTCGTGTGCGGACCGAGATCGACCACGTCGCCGTCATCCATCAGGTCGCTGCGACGTTCGGTGCCGCGGTGCGGTAGGTCCCGGCGACGCCGGTCGGGACCGAAATATTCGTCGGCACGCACGAATTGGCGGGGTTTTTCAATCACCGACTGAACGCGTTTGATCAAGGATTTTGCGGATATGGGCTTGGTGAGGAATTCATTGATGCCCGCATCACGCGCTTGCATGATGTTGTGCAAATGGGAATATGCCGTGACCATGATGACCGGGGTGAACGGCTCGGGACTGTCCGGACCTTCACGCAGCCAACGCACGAACTCCATGCCGTTGACCGGGCTCATCACCCAATCAACGATAATGATGTCCGGCTTGAACGATTTGACTTCATCTTTGGCCCGGGCACCGTTTTCGGCTTCGTGAATTTCGCGAGCGCCGAATTGGTTGAGAATGCGTCGAGTCAATTGGCGGCTGAAGGCGTTGTCATCTATGATCAAAAACCGGACCTGTTCCAGATACCCATGTTCCGACATGATGTTCCTCAATGTTTGGGTCGCGGCGCCCTTGATATTAGTCACACTATAATGAGTAAAATCAAGTCAGTCGACAGCGCCCATCGTGAGGGCTTGCCTTGATTTATCAACGGGGGCATATTGCTATTTCGCAGGTGCGAAAAGAAAAGATCAGCGGAGGCCTCCCCATGCCCAGCACACAATCGCTCCAAAACCAGCGCCCCCGGCGCAGCGTTTTGTACATGCCCGGCTCAAACGCCCGCGCCCTGGAAAAGGGCCGCACCCTGGCGTGCGATGCCTTGATCATGGATCTCGAAGACGCGGTCGCGCCGGACGCCAAGGAACAGGCGCGCGCCGAAATCGTTTCCGCGCTGGCCGCAGGTGGATATGGTCAGCGCGAATGCATCGTACGTGTCAACGGCCTGGATACGCCGTGGGGCTATGAAGATATCGCGGCAGCCGCGACATCGGGTGCGGATGCGATCTTGCTGCCCAAGGTCGAAGGACCGACCACCATTCATCAAGTCGAGCGCATCATGGAAGCCCAAGGCGCGCCCGCGCACCAAAGCATCTGGTGCATGATGGAAACCCCACTTGGCATTCTCAACGCCCAAGACATCGGTTCCGCCAGCCCACGGGTCGGCGGGTTGGTGATGGGCACGTCCGATCTGGCCAAGGATCTGCGCGCCGCGCACACCCGCGAGCGGGTGCCGATGCAGGCATCGCTAAGCCATTGCCTGCTGGTCGCACGCGCCTATGGGCTGGCGATCGTCGATGGCGTGCATCTGGATTTGGATGACGACGAAGGCTTCGCGTATTCGTGTGAGCAAGGCCGCGATATGGGTTTTGACGGCAAAACGCTGATCCATCCCAAGACCATCGCCAAGGCCAACGAGATCTTCGCCCCGTCGACCGACGAGGTTGCGTGGTCGCAAAAAATCATCGAAGCTTTCGAAGCCGCCCAATCCGAAGGTAAGGGCGTGGTCGTGGTCGATGGCAAACTGATCGAAAACCTGCACGTCGAACAGGCGCGCCGCTTGGTGCATTTGGCCGATATGATCGGGAAAATGGAAACCGCGTAGACGGCATCAGCACGAAATTCAGAGGGACCGACATGTCGGGTGTGAAAAAAACGGGAGCGGGGAATTTCTTCGAAGATTTTCAGCTCGGTCAAGTTCTTGAACACGCAACGCCACGCACCGTGACGGAAGGCGACGTGGCGCTGTACTGCGCGCTTTACGGATCGCGTTTCGCGGTGCAGTCCGCCGACAGCTTCGCCATGGACATCGGCTATGAAGCCGCGCCCATCGACGATCTTTTGGCCTTTCACGTCGTGTTCGGAAAATCGGTACCGGATGTATCGTTGAACGCGGTGGCCAACCTGGGCTACGCCGCCGGGCGCATGGTGACGCCGGTTTATGCGGGCGATACGCTGAGCGCGGGTTCCAAGGTCATCGGCCTGAAGGAAACCTCAAGCGGCAAAACCGGCATCGTTTACGTTCACACCATCGGCGAAAACCAACGCGGTGAATTGGTCGCGGATTTCGTGCGCTGGGTGATGGTCAACAAAAAAGACCCGTCCACGCCCGCCCCAAACGTGCCGGAAAGTGGCCCGGTGGTGCCCGATCTACCCGACTGCGTCGGGGCCGAGCACCTTGCCGCGCCGACCGATTTGGACATGGCGGAATACAATTTCCAACTTGCCGGCAGCCCGTACGCATGGGGCGATTACACCGTTGGCGAAAAGATCGACCATGTCGACGGCTTCACGGTCGAAGAAGCCGAACACCAGCTCGCCACGCGTTTGTATCAAAACAGCGCCCGCGTTCACTTCAATCAGCACAGTGAAAAAGACGGACGGTTCGGCAAACGCATCGTCTATGGTGGTCATGTGATTTCGATCTGTCGCGCGCTGTCGTTCAACGGCCTCGCCAATGCGTTCAAGATCGCCGCGATCAATGGCGGCGCGCATGTGTCGCCGATTTTCGCCGGTGACACGGTCTATGCGTGGAGCGAAGTGCTCGACAAAATGGAACTTCCCGGCCACCCCGGCGTCGGCGCGTTGCGACTGCGTACCGTGGGCCTGAAAGACAAAAGCGCCCAAGACTTCCCCTATAAGGATGAGGCGGGCAAATACGATCCGGCGGTAGTACTGGATTTCGACTACACTGTTTTGATGCCCCGGACTTGAACGTCCCGGGTTTCGTTGACACACCCGTTGGGGGACGGGACACTGAACAAAGGACCTCTATAAAAGAGAGGGGAGAACCGGCACATGCCAAACAAGACCAGACCGCTTTCACCGCATTTGCAGGTTTACCGCCCGCAAATCACATCCATTCTATCGATTACCCATCGTGCCACCGGCGTAGTACTGGCGTTTGCCGCGTTGCTGCTGGCGTACTGGCTGGCATCCGCGGCGTACGGGCCGGAAGCGTTCGCGCGTGCGCAAGGGGTGCTGGAATCGTGGTTCGGTCGCTTGGTGCTGTTCGGCTTCACGTTCTCGCTGTTTTATCACATGTGTAACGGCATCCGGCATCTGGGCTGGGATATGCTGTGGGGCTTCGAGATGCCCAAGTTGCGCATCACCGGCGCGATCGTGGTGATCGCCTCGCTGTCGCTGACGGTGCTCAGCTGGTTGATGGCTTACGGCCACGTCGGCAAGTTGTGAGGAGGAACCGGACATGATCAACACCCCGCAACAAGCCCGCAGCCTGCAATCCAAACTGGGACGCGTGCGCGGTCTCGGATCGACCCGAGAAGGCGTGCACCACTGGTGGGCCCAACGCATGAGCGCGGTGGCCTTGCTGCCGCTGTCTTTGTGGTTCATCTATTCGCTGATTTCGCTGACCGGCAGCGATTACGCGGCCTTTCACGCCTGGCTGGGCGAGTTTGGCAATGCCGTCTTCTTGGTGCTGTTCGTGGTGGCGATGTTCCACCATGCGCAGCTCGGCCTGCAAGTCGTGATCGAAGATTACGTGCATTCCGAAGTCTGGAAAATGGGCATGCTGCTCTTCGTGAAGTACGCCACGGTGGTGTTCGCCGCCTCTGCCGTCTTCGCCGTTCTCAAAATCTCGCTTGCTGGATGATCGATTATGACTGAAGCCTATCCCATCACAGATCACACCTATGACTGCGTGGTTGTCGGCGCAGGCGGCGCAGGTTTGCGCGCCACGTTCGGCATGACCAAGGCCGGTCTCAAGACCGCTTGCATCACCAAGGTGTTCCCCACCCGCAGCCACACCGTGGCGGCCCAGGGCGGCATCGGCGCCGCGCTTGGCAACATGGACGAAGACAGTTGGCAGTGGCACATGTACGACACAGTCAAAGGCTCCGACTGGCTCGGCGATCAAGACGCCATCGAATACATGTGTCGCAACGCGCCCCAAGCCGTGTACGAGCTGGAGCACTTCGGCGTGCCGTTTTCGCGCAACGAAGAGGGCAAGATTTATCAGCGTCCTTTCGGCGGCCACATGAAAAATTTCGGCGAGGCCCCGGTGCCGCGCGCATGCGCCGCGGCGGACCGCACCGGCCACGCAATCTTGCACACGCTTTATCAGCAAAGCCTGCGTCATGACGCGGAATTTTTCGTCGAGTTCATCGCCCTTGATTTGATCATGGACGAAGACGGCGAATGTCGCGGCGTGATTGCGTGGAACTTGGAAGACGGCTCCATTCACCGTTTCCGTGCCCAGACCACGGTGCTGGCGTCGGGCGGTTATGGTCGTGCTTGGTTCTCGTGCACCTCGGCGCACACCTGCACCGGCGACGGTCACGGCATGGTGGCGCGCGCGGGTCTGCCGCTGCAGGACATGGAATTCGTGCAGTTCCACCCCACCGGCATTTATGGCGCGGGCGTGTTGATCACCGAAGGCGCGCGCGGCGAAGGTGGTTACCTGACCAATTCAAACGGCGAACGCTTCATGGAACGCTACGCGCCGACCGCCAAGGACTTGGCATCACGCGACGTGGTGTCGCGCGCCATGACGGTTGAGATCCTCGAAGGCCGTGGCGTCGGTGACGAGCAAGACCACATCATGTTGCACCTAGAACATCTCGGCGCGGACATGCTGGCGGAACGGCTGCCGGGCATTTCGGAAAGCGCCAAGGTGTTTGCCGGTGTCGATGTGACCCGCGATCCGATTCCGGTGATTCCGACTGTGCATTACAACATGGGCGGCATTCCCACCAATATTCACGGCGAAGTCTTGCGTCCGACCAAGGACGATCCCGACGCGGTGTGTCCGGGCTTGATGGCGATTGGCGAAGCGGCGTGTGTTTCGGTGCACGGGGCCAACCGTCTTGGCACCAACTCGCTGCTCGACATCGTGGTGTTCGGCCGCGCCGCCGCGTTGCGCGCGCGCGATACGTTGAAAGCCGGTGCGGAACAAAAATCCCTGGCCAAAGACAGTGCCGACAAGGCGCTGGATCGTTTCGATAAGATGCGCCACGCCAACGGCGAATTGCCGACGGCGAAAATCCGCGACGACATGCAACGCACCATGCAACGCGACGCAGCGGTGTTCCGCGACGCCACTGTGCTGGCGGACGGCAAAAAGAAGATCGACGACATCGTCGGCGGTCTGGGCGAGATTTCCATCAACGATCGCTCGATGATCTGGAACTCCGATCTGGTCGAAGCGTTGGAATTGGAAAACCTGCTTGCCTGCGCGCAGGCCACCGTGCATTCGGCATTGAACCGCGAAGAAAGCCGTGGCGCCCATGCCCGCGACGACTTCCCTGAGCGCAACGACGAAACGTGGATGAAGCACACCGTGGCGTGGCTTGACGACGGCAACACCGTCAAACTCGACTATCGCCCGGTGCACACATGGACCCTGACCGACGAGGTCGAATACATCGAGCCGAAAGCTCGTGTGTATTAAGCGGGGAGGACAGAGACATGGTTGAATTCAATCTTCCCGCCAATTCCAAGGTCATGCGCGGCAAGCTGCACAAGGCAGACACCGGGGTGAAGAACCTCAAGCGTTTCAAGATCTATCGCTATGATCCCGACAGCGACGCCAACCCTCGCGTCGACACCTACGAGGTCGACTTGGACACTTGCGGTCCGATGGTTCTCGACGCGCTGATCAAGATCAAGAACGAGATCGATAGTACTCTGACCTTCCGCCGTTCGTGCCGCGAAGGCGTGTGCGGTTCGTGCGCGTTCAACATCGACGGCACCAATACGCTGGCGTGCACCAAACCGATTAAGGACATTCGCGGTGACGTCAAAGTCTATCCGTTGCCGCACATGCCGGTGATCAAGGACTTGGTTCCGGATTTGAGTGTGCCGTATGCGCAGTACGCATCAATCGAGCCGTGGTTGAAATCCGATACCCCCGCGCCGACCGCCGAACGTCTGCAAAGCGTCAGCGAGCGCAAAGAGCTCGATGGCATGTGGGAATGCATCCTGTGCTTCTGCTGTCAGACCAGTTGTCCCAGCTATTGGTGGAACGGCGACCGGTATCTCGGTCCGGCGATCTTGTTACAGGCATATCGCTGGATAGCGGACTCGCGCGATGAAGCCAAAGGTGAACGTCTCGACAACATCGACGATCCGTTCCGTCTGTATCGCTGCCACACCATCATGAACTGTACCAACACCTGCCCCAAACATCTCAACCCGGGCAAGGCGATTGCGGAAATCAAGCACCTGTTGCTCAAGCGCCGCTAAGCCTGGTTCATCGCAAAGTCAAAGGCCGCTGATTTCGATCAGCGGCCTTTTTTGTTCAGATGATCGAATCTTGTGATGATATTGCAATTTTACTTAGCATCGTCGAACTTGCTTCCCCACATAACGTGATATGCCGATCATCTCGGGTTATCGCGACGGGCACGCGCGGAATGTCTGTGGGTGAGTAAAAGGCGAAAATATAGTCATTATTAAGTGCATGTGGGGGTAGGGTTATTTGATGACGGGCATCAACGTGCTTTTCTTCAGCCCGGTTTTGACCAGGACTTGGCTGATTGTCGTTTGTTTTCTTATGCCTTGGTTCGCGTTCGCGCAGGACGCACCGCGTACACTGGATGCAGGGTGGCAGTATCGTTGGGGCGATTCCCCTTTTGACGCTACCGGCACGCCCGAATGGGTACTCGAAAACGCCGAGCAGGCCGCTTGGCGCGATATCGATTTCCCATCCAACCCACCGGGTCGAGATGGTCAACGCAATGTGTGGTATCGCGTTACGCTTCCCGATGGCGCGTGGCGCGATCCGGTATTGTATATCTACAGCGTGGACTTGATCGCCGAGGTCTATCTGGACGGCAAGCGCATCTATCATTACGGAACGTTCGATCAAGACGGGCAGGGGCAGTTCGAAGGTTGGCCATGGCATCAGATCGACCTGCCGGCAGAGTTTTCGGGTAAGCCAATTTATTTTCGGGTCTATTCCAGCTACAGCGACATCGGCCTATGGGGCGAGGTGATGCTGATGGAGCGCCTCGATCTCTATCAGAAAATCGTCGTCGGCTCGACGGAGCAAATTGTCATCGGCGGCTTGTCTTTGTTGATTTCATTGGTTGCCTTGATGTTCGCTCTGGTTCAGTCGGAGCGGCGGGCGTATCTGTTGATTTCCCTGTTTACCCTCGCGTCGAGCATCATGCTGCTGTCGCAAAGTCAGATGAAACAGTTCGTGTTCAACGCACCTTTGGTGTGGGACCACTTCGGCGCAACCGCGTATTTTTCACTTCCCATCATCATGGCCTTGTTGTTCGGCACATGGTGCCGCGGCCGACATATGAAGTTGATCACCCCCATTTGGATCGGTCATTCCGGTTTTGTCGTTTTCGCCATTGGTGGGTCAGTCGCCGGACTGCTTGAACTGTCGAGCCTATATCTGGTCTTTGACGCCTTGCTGACCTTTAGCCTGATCGTCTTGTTCACTGTTGCGTTTTCGAGATTTAAATCCGTCGCCAACGAGGTTAAAGCGGTCATTGTAACCTTTGCGGTATTCAGCCTGTTCCTGCTGGTCGACATGGGCGTCGCCCACAACGTTCTGCCCTGGACTCGCATGCCGATCGCGTGGGGATTGTTGGTGTTCTCCCTGGCCATGATTGTGATTTCGTTGCGTCGCTTTGCGTTGACCCAACAAGCGCTGGTGGAACTGAACGCAACATTGGAACAAAAAGTCGATGACCGCACCAAAGAGCTCGAACTGCTGGCTTCCGTCGATCCCTTGACCGGCATGACCAACCGGCGTGCGTTCTACGAAGAGGCGGAGCGGATTTTTCAAAGTAGCAAACGCTATGGCCGCAATATGTCCGTGCTGATGTTGGACATCGATCACTTCAAGCGGATCAACGACACCTATGGTCATGCCGTCGGGGATCAGGTTCTGGTCGAGATCGCCAGCTGCTTCCGTCAAGTGTGTCGAGAGACCGACCTGCCGGCGCGATTTGGAGGGGAAGAATTCATCGTGTTGCTGCAAGAAGCCGACCAAGATGCAGCCTTGAAAACGGCCGAACGTTTGCGTCAGGCGATTACCGCAATAAATGTCGTTGGGTCTGAAAATACCATTACGGCCAGTATCGGCGTCAGCCAGTTGAATGAAGAAACGAACAAACTCGATGGTTTAATCTTGCGTGCGGATAAAGCCATGTACAGCGCAAAGGCGAAGGGTCGAAACAACTGCCAAGTTGGATGAGTTGGAGCGCAGATTAGGTCATCCATCGAGCGTTGTTTTGGTTAAGAATGTTGGTTGATGTTACAATAGCTCAAGGGAATGGGGCGCAATCTGGGGACGCAATAGAATTTGTGTGAAAGATGACCGGGCAATGGATTTCTCGCAAATTACGCATATGCACATTTCGTGGCTGCAGGATATTTTGAGTAATATTCAGAATCCGGCTCGGCTCGATCCCGACCAGATCGCGCGAGACGATGCGTGCGAGTTGGGAAAGTGGATCAATAGCGTAGATGCCCGATATCGGCACTTACCGGAATATGCCGAATTGGACACTGTTCACAGGGAACTGCATCAGGCCGCGTCCGATGCAGTTGTCCTCGCCCAAGCGGGGAAAATCAAAGAATCAAGAGAATGCCTTTCCATTGACGGCAGTTGCGTCGAGACATCGAAGCGTGTGTTGGATTGCGCCGCAAGATTGCTGGCAAAGATGAACGCGTAAATGAACCTGCGGGGAACTGTCGGTGGTGCTGACAGGAATGCGCTTACGCATCGTTTCAGGTTGGCAAAAAGAGAAGGCCGCCGGTCGAAACCAGCGGCCTTAGGGGGGCCGCTTATCGAGTGTGCGGTCGATAAGCGGCGACATTCAGCAACCGGACGTGGGATCTAGTTGCTGGTGCTGGGTGTGAACAGTGTTTCGCCTTCGAGCTTAAAGTTGCCGATGGCCGCTTGTCCTTCGGCGGAAATCAGCCAGTCGATAAAGGCTTGTCCGTCTTTGGCCTTCACGTGCGGGTGCTTGGCTGGGTTGACCAACATCACGCCGTAAGGATTAAACAGGGCAGGGTCGCCTTCGCAGACCAAGGTCAGGTCTTGCTTGTTTTTGAAGCTGATCCAGGTGCCGCGATCGGAAAGGGCGTAGCCGCCGCTACCGGCTGCGGTGTTCAGCGTCGCGCCCATGCCGGAACCGGTGCTGCGGTACCAAGAACCCGTGGGCTCACCCGATTGCACGCCGGTGGCTTTCCACAAGGACTTTTCGCGCTTGTTGGTGCCGCTGTCGTCACCGCGTGATACGAATACGCTTTGAGAGGTTGAAATTTTCGACAAGGCATCCGTGGCGGAAGCACAGCCGCCGACATGCGCAGGATCGGCCTTGGGCCCGACGATGACAAAGTCGTTGTACATGACCCCGTATCGTTTGACCCCGTAGCCTTCCGCGACGAAGGCTTCTTCGGAGGGACGATGATGCACGAACAACACGTCGGCGTCGCCGTTGCGCGCGATCTTCAAGGCCTGTCCGGTGCCGACCGCGACGACGCGCACCTCGACACCGGTTTTTTGGGTGAACTGCGGCAGCAGATCATCGAACAAGCCGGAGTTCGCGGTTGAGGTCGTCGATGCAACGGTAATGTATTCGTTCGCCGTTGCCGTTGTGACGGCGGTCGCCGTGCTCAGCAACGAAGCCAACACCATCCACACAAAGCGCTTCATCGTTTTTCCCTTTCCAATATCGGTTCTGGGGGGGGCTCGAACCCGATATGATTATATTGTCATAGCGCATAAGCTAAATGTTTCGATTGATCTGGTCAATTCATCCGTTCAAATTATTTGTATCGAGAAGATCGCGCGAAAGACCGTGCCGCAGGAGCATCCACGTCATGACAGGTCACGAGGCAAAGGTCCGCCTGAAAATTCAATTGAACGGCACCTCGATCGGGCCGGGCAAAATCATGCTGTTGGAAAGCGTGGTCCGCGAAGGCTCCATTTCATCGGCGGCCCGTGCAATGGGGATGGCCTATCGCCGCGCATGGCATTTGCTCAACACGCTGCAAGAAGCCTTCGACCAGCCCGTCATCACAACCGAAATGGGTGGTAAGGAAAAAGGCGGGGCGACGCTTACACCGCTCGGTAAAGATCTCATTGATCTCTACCGAGCGGCAGAAGCAAAAGCATGCAAAGATTCCGAACCGCTTTTGAAAATGCTTGCAAAGCATGCGCCATAGAATTCCATTATCGAACTACAGCAACATTTTCACTGCGGTTGGTGAGGTATCATGGGTTTTGAGCGCTATGAAACCTTGTGCGCGCGCTCACTGTCGCAGTGAGGCGCGAACCAATTTTCGGTATAAGCGATTGCGCGCGTGGAGATCCCGTGGTTCGACCCAATTATAGCCAATGTGCCGCCAGTCGGGGTCTTTGGGGTCCAAGCCAAGAGTTTTGATATAGCCGTCTTCAACCACCAGAAATTGGTTTTGGTAGGCGAGCAGATAGCCGCCATGTTGGGCTTGGACGATTTGCGCCTCTTCATAGGATGCGCACCAAATGTTGATGTGCCCATTGCACCGGGGCGGATACAGCAGGCGACCGAAGCTGGTGTCGTCGCGCAGGCTATGCACGGCGTGCCCCCAGCCTTGGAATCCAAGCTCACGTGCGATGACGGTCAAGCAATGGCGACGCCGAATATGTGCGGGCAAAGCGGTATCGTCAAAATGCTGCAACTCGTGCAGCGTTCGGATGCGTGCAAGTGCGCGCGGGTGTGCGTGTTGCACGTCGCGTTGAAGCTTTCGAGCGTGTGATTTAAGTGAATCAACAATATCAGCCATGACTGTTTCCTCTTGTGTGGATCGGCCCGCTCCGAATGATCCAAGAAAACGATTAGGATGATGGTGTTGAGGTCAGCAGGGGCTATCGGCTTTCGGCAGGTAAGGCGTCCCTGATCACCTTATCCACTCTGTCTAAACAAACCCGGCATTAAGATCAACTCTGTTTAGCCGCCTACCTGTGCGGCGAACCAGATGATCGCCCAAAAGGCCGGGACCAGTGGGTAATATCGAGCACCCTCGCCGTCGTTGGCGGCGATCTTTTTAAGCGCCAAGCCATTGGCAAGCAGCCACACCACTGGCGCAGCCAGGCCCCAATATATCAGTACCGATGCAAAAGCGTCGCTGCCTTGACCAAGGGTAATGCCGTTTGACGACATCATCACCATCCACAGCGTCGGCATCAAGGTGGCGAAGCCGAAGATGAAAACCATGGTGCGTTGGGCTTTGAGGGTTTCTTCGGGGCTGCGTGGGTCTTCGCGTTCAGGCATGGAAAAATCCTCATGATTAGGTGAGCGCCGACTATTCCCCTGTTCGGGCGCGGCGTCAACGTGGTGGCTGCGATGGGCGTTTGTGGATGGTGACCTTGGACATGACTTTGAGCGCCGACAGATCCTGTGCGCCCTCCTCGGTGATCATGTGAAAGACGCCTTGTTCAAAGCGGATGGGAAAGGTCACAAACACGTGCCCCTCGCCTTTATCCAATGCCGATTTGGGCAACTGATCGGCCAAGGTGGTGCCGGTTTGCAGCAAAAACCAGCTCAGTAACTCTTCGGTGGAAAAGGCCGTGCCGGTTGCGTTTTGAATGAAAATTTCCGCGTGCTCACGCTCGCTCTCAAAGGTTTCGATAACGGCGGCGTCGAGGCCAAGGTCGCGGCCCTTGGGATGATGGAAGGTCATGTCGAGGCCGATGTGCTGCACCTCGAAGGTAAACTCGGCGGTCTCGCGTCCGGCTTTGAGGGGCGTTGGCGGCAAGGTCAATCCCAATCACGGCGGTTGATGGCATATTCGCCCCGCGCGCACTTGAACGGTTGGATCAGCATTTGATCGAGGCGCGCTTCGTGATCTTCGCGAAACATATCGAGGCCGATGGTCATGGCTTCGTGGCCGGCCCCCGGTTGGGCGGTGTAGGTGCCGAACAAACGATCCCACCACGGAAGGTTAAAGCCGAAATTCGAATTGCATTCGCGCGGCACCGCCGAATGATGCACGCGGTGCATGTCCGGGGTGACCACCAACCAACGCAGCACCGCATCCAGACCCAACGGCAAACGCACGTTGGCGTGGTTGAACATCGAGGTGGCGTTGAGAATGATCTCGAACGCCAACACCGCCACCGGGCTGGCGCCCAGCAACGCGATCACCGCGAACTTGATGGCGAACGACAGCAAAATTTCAATGGGATGAAAGCGCGCTCCGGTGGTGACGTCGTAATCGATGTCGGTGTGGTGCATGCGGTGCAACCGCCACAGCAGCGGGATCGCGTGGACCATGACGTGCTGCAGCCAGATGAAAAAATCCATCAGCACCACGACCAGCACCAACTCGACCCAACCGTTCCAGGCAACGATGTTGAATACGCCCCAGCCGTGTTCCTGGGCGACGAAGGCGAACGCCACCGGAGCCATCGGCAAAATCACCCGGGCAAGCGCTGTGTTGAGCACGACGATGCCGAGGTTGGAAAACCAGCGCAGTTTTTTGGACACATAGAGCGGACGGCGCGGCGCGGCCAGTTCCAACAGCGCCATCACCGCGAAAATGCCGATAAAGGCGGAGAGGCGGATGACGGGTTCGTTATCAAGCAGGCTTTCGCCGATCATGAGGTCGTCTTTCTGTTACAGGCTTGCTTTGTCTTGGGCTTGCACCAGTCTGCCCCGGACGGCGCTGGGTCGCAACCCCCGCTTCGACAACTTTTGGCGGCAAAATAACCGTTATCGCTCAAGCGTTGGATGGGTCGTTAAAGTACAGAAAAAACAGCTATTTACTTAAGCTCCATCAGTTCTTAGGCTTACATTTGTGCAGTTGCAAAATAAAAGGCTGAAGGCCTGTCATGTCCGTTCCTGATGGAGCACCGCCGAAAGGTCCGCTCGCCGCTTATCGAGAGCGCATTTTTTCGGGCGAATTGAAGCACGACCCCGCCCAAGCGCTTGCGGTGGAAAAGTTGCAAAGCCTGCACAAAGCCTTGCAAGAATACGAACCGCGCTCCGGTCCGGTGGGGTGGAAGGAACGCTTCGGTCTGGAGCGTCGCCGCGAGGACCCGCCCCAAGGCATCTATTTCTATGGCGGCGTTGGGCGCGGCAAGTCCATGCTCATGGATATGTTTTTCGAAGACGCGCCGGTCAAGCGCAAGCGCCGGGTGCACTTTCACGCCTTCATGCAGCAGGTGCATATTCGTCTCAACGAATACCGAAAATTCAAGGGCCGCGAAGCCGATCCGATCCCGCCGGTTGCCGAACAGATCGCGGCGGAAGCGGCGCTGTTTTGCTTTGACGAATTTCAAGTCACCGACATCGCCGACGCGATGATCCTGAGCCGCCTGTTCGGGGTGCTGTTCGAAAAAGGCGTGGTGGTGGTGTCGACCTCCAACCGCCCGCCGTGTGACTTGTACAAGAACGGTTTGCAGCGCGACGCGTTCTTGCCGTTCATCGATCTCATCGAACGCAAGATGGACGTGTTGCAGCTCGACGGCAAAACAGATTACCGCCTCGAACACATGCGCCAGTTGGACGTATACCTGTATCCCGACGATGCCGCGGCGCGCGCCAAGCTCGAACAGGCGTTCGTCACCCTGACCCACGGCGCGCGTGCCCACGCGGCGACCATACCAGTGCAAGGGCGCGACATCGCGGTGCCGAAAGCCGCCCAAGGCGTGGCGATGGTGCAGTTTAGCGATATTTGCGAACGACCCTTGGGGCCCGCCGATTATTTGGAATTGGCGCGGCGCTTTCACACCTTGATCATTCCCGGCATTCCGCAAATGAGCGCTGAAAACAAGGACGTCGCGCGACGGTTCGTCACGCTGATCGACGCCATGTACGAAGGCCACGTCAAATTGATTTGTTCCGCCGAGGTCGGGCCGATGGAGCTCTATGTCGAGGGCGAGGGCGCGTTCGAATTCGAACGCACATCCTCGCGTCTTGTGGAAATGCAATCAGAGTCATACATGGTACTGAAACACGAAAAACGCGGGGATTGAGGAACGAAAAAGAGCGAAAAAAGACGATCAGGCACAATCCTACCCTTTTGGGCTGTTTTTGCCTTGCCCCGGGCAGGGAATCACGCTAGGAACAAATGGGTTTTTGTGCAGCGCAGCATGGCGCGCCCCGGCTGAGAACAAGGCCGGAATAGAGATTGAAACGCTGCGAACGCAGCCGAGATGGACAGATAACCGGTTGCACACGCAACCGAACGTGAAACGAACCAGACGCCGACCGAAAATCACGGTGCGTCACGAGACAGGGATAGGGTACTTAAAAATGGCACGCAGCAAAATCGCACTTATCGGCGCAGGCAACATCGGCGGCACGCTGGCTCACTTGGCCAGTCTCAAGGAATTGGGCGACATCGTCATGTTCGACATCATGGACGGCGTGCCCCAGGGCAAATCGCTGGACATCGCCCAATCGTCGCCGATCGAAGGGTTCAACGCGCAGCTCAAAGGCACCAAAAGCTACGCGGGCATTCGCGGTGCGGACGTGGTCATCGTCACCGCGGGCGTGGCGCGCAAGCCGGGCATGAGCCGCGACGATTTGCTGTCGATCAACGTCAGCGTTATGAAGCAAGTCGGCGCTGGCATCAAAAAGTACGCGCCCAAAGCTTTCGTGGTGTGCATCACCAACCCGCTCGACGCGATGGTGTGGGCGCTGCGTGAGGCCTCGGGCCTGCCGCCGCACATGGTCGTCGGCATGGCGGGTGTTCTCGACAGCGCGCGCATGCAATTGTTCATGGCCGAAGAATTCAACGTCTCGGTTGAAGACGTCACCGCGTTCGTGCTCGGCGGTCACGGCGACACCATGGTGCCGCTGCCGCGTTATTCCACCGTCGCCGGTATCCCGGTGCCCGATCTGATCGCCATGAAATGGACCACCCAGGCGAAAATGGACGAAATCGTCCAGCGCACCCGTGACGGCGGCGCGGAAATCGTCGGGCTGTTGAAGACCGGATCCGCTTACTACGCCCCCGCCGCCGCAGGCATCAAGATGGCCGAAGCCTATCTCAAGGACAAAAAATCCGTGATGCCGTGCGCGGCATATCTGAAGGGCGAATACGGCGTCAAGGACATGTACGTCGGCGTGCCGGTGGTGATTGGTGCCAAGGGTGTGGAACGCATCGTCGAGATCAAACTCGATCGCACCGAAAAGGCATTGTTCAACAAGTCGGTGAAGGCTGTGTTTGGTCTCGTCGACACCATCAAGAAACTGGAAGCCGGCGCAGCCGCTCCCGCGAAAAAGGCACCGGCCAAAAAAGCCGCTGCGAAAAAGGCGCCGGTGAAAAAGGCTCCCGCAAAAAAGACACCTGCAAAAAAGACACCGGCGCGCAAGGCAGCACCCAAAGCGGCAGCCACTGCGTCGGGCACCACGCCTGAGGCCGCGAAGTAAAAAAACTGAGGCAGGGTCCCCATATTCATGGGGCCCTGAGAGGACAGAGACATATGAACATTCACGAGTATCAAGCCAAGCAGCTGCTCGCCAAATACGGCGTCGCGGTGCCCAACGGCAAGGTGGCGTACACCGCGCCCGAGGCCGAGGCCGTCGCCAAGGAATTGGGCGGCCCTGTGTGGGTCGTTAAGGCGCAAATTCACGCCGGTGGTCGCGGCAAGGGCGGCGGCGTCAAGGTGGTGAAATCCATCGAAGACGTCCGCGCCACCGCCAACGACATGCTGGGCATGCAACTGGTCACGCATCAGACCGGCCCCGAAGGCAAGGAAGTGAAGCGCGTCTATATCGAGGAAGGCTGTGACATTCAGCGCGAGCTGTATCTCAGCTTTTTGATCGACCGCGCGACCTCGCGGGTGACCGTCATGGCGTCGACCGAAGGCGGCATGGACATCGAAGAGGTCGCGGCGAAAACGCCGGAAAAGATCATTCACGTGACCATCGACCCGGCCATCGGCATGCAAGGATTTCACGCTCGTAAATTGGCGTTCGGTCTGGGCCTCGAAGGCAAGCAGGTCGGCGCGGCGGTGAAGTTGATGCTGAGCATGTACGATGCGTTCAACGCACTCGATGCGTCGATGATCGAGATCAACCCGCTGGTGGTTACCGGCGAAGGCGCGGTGATGGCGCTGGATGCCAAAATGAACTTCGACGACAACGCGCTGTTTCGTCAAAAAGACGTGGCCGAACTGCGCGACGAAGACGAAGAAGATCCGGCCGAGTTGGAAGCCGCGCGTCACGACCTCAACTACATCAAGCTGGACGGCAACATCGGCTGCATGGTCAACGGCGCCGGTCTGGCGATGGCGACCATGGATATCATCAAGTTGTTCGGCGGCGATCCCGCCAACTTCCTGGATGTCGGCGGCGGCGCGACCAAGGAACGCGTCACCACGGCGTTCAAGTTGATCCTGTCGGATGCCAACGTCGAAGGCATCTTGGTTAACATCTTCGGCGGCATCATGCGCTGCGACGTCATCGCCGACGGCGTGGTCGCGGCGGCGCGCGAAGTCAGCCTCAACGTTCCCCTCGTGGTGCGCCTTGAAGGCACCAATGTCGAGTTGGGTAAGAAAATATTGGCCGAGTCGGGACTTCCCATCGTCTCCGCCGACGATCTGGGCGATGCCGCAGAAAAGATCGTTCAGGCCGTTAAGGAGGCTGCGTAAGATGTCCGTACTCGTCGATAAAAATACCAAGGTCATCTGCCAGGGCTTCACCGGCGCGCAGGGCACCTTCCATTCCGAACAGGCTATCGCTTATGGAACCAACATGGTCGGCGGTGTGACGCCGGGCAAAGGCGGTTCCAAACATTTGGACCTGCCGGTGTTCGACACGGTCGCCGATGCGGTGGAAAAAACCGGCGCCAACGCGTCCGTGATTTACGTTCCGCCGCCGTTTGCAGCCGATGCGATTTTGGAAGCCATCGACGCCGAAGTCGAACTGGCGGTGTGCATCACCGAGGGCATTCCGGTGCTCGACATGGTGCGGGTCAAACGCGCCTTGGCCGGTTCCAAAACCCGTTTGGTCGGCCCCAACTGTCCGGGCGTGATCACGCCGGGCGAATGCAAGATCGGCATCATGCCGGGTCACATCCACACCCGTGGGCGTGTCGGCATCGTGTCGCGTTCGGGCACCTTGACCTATGAAGCCGTGGCGCAGACCACCGAAGCGGGCCTCGGCCAGTCGACCTGTATCGGCATCGGCGGCGACCCGGTCAACGGCACCAACTTTATCGACTGCCTGGACATGTTCTTGGCCGACGATGAGACCGAGTCCATCATCATGATCGGCGAAATCGGCGGCACGGCAGAAGAAGAAGCCGCCGAGTTCCTGAAAGCTTCCAGCGTCAAAAAACCCGTGGTCGGCTTCATTGCCGGCGTCACCGCACCGCCGGGACGCCGCATGGGTCACGCCGGGGCGATCATTTCCGGCGGTAAGGGGACCGCAGGTGACAAGATCGAAGCGATGAAAAGTGCGGGCATCACCGTCGCTTCGTCGCCGGCAACGCTGGGCAAGACCATGGTGGAGGTCCTCAAGGGCTAAGCCCGAGGATTGAACGCATCACATCACCCGGCCCGCTTCGGCGGGCCGGGTTTGGGGCAACCGGGGTAGACAACGAGGGCGGGTGGACGAACAAAAGGTTCGACATCCCGCAGAGGGATCATGGCAGGATCTGCGGATACATTTTTATCGGGCGCGAACGCGCAATATGTGGCGGAGCTTTACGCCCGCTATACGGAAGACCCCTCCCAGGTGGATCGCTCGTGGGCGGCGTACTTCTCCAAAATGGACGACGAGGAACGCGAGATCCTCGTCGACTTGCGCGGCGCGACATGGGCGCCGTCGGATTCCGGGGTGATCGGCCAATTCGGCAGCGGCGGTTTGATGGAAATCGAACCCGAGCGCGACGCCGTCGCGGTGGAAGTGCCGAACCTGGGCTTCGTCACCGCAGGCACGGTGCGTCCCAGCGCGGACGTCATCCGCGCCGCGACCAAGGATACCGTTCGCGCATTGATGTTGATCCGCACGTACCGGGTGCGCGGCCATTTGATCGCAAACTTCGACCCGCTCGGCCTTGAGGGACGGGTCCAGCATCCGGAACTCGATTACCGCACCTATGGCTTCACCGACGCCGACCTCGACCGGCCGATTTTCATCGACAACGTGTTGGGATTGGAAACGGCGACCTTGCGCGAAATCCTTCAAATTTTGAAGGAAACGTATTGCGGCTCCATCGGCGTCGAGTTCATGCACATCCAGGAACCCGATGAGAAGGCCTGGATTCAACGGCGCATTGAAGGTATCCGCAACCAGACCGACTTTACCATCAAGGGCAAGCGCGCGATCTTGGAACGTCTGGTGGAAACGGAAGGCTTCGAGAAATATCTCGACGTCAAATTCAAGGGCACCAAACGCTTCGGTCTCGACGGGGGCGAAAGCGTGGTGCCCGCCATCGAACAGATCATCAAGCGCGGCGGGCAATTGGGCGTCAAATCGATCGTGCTGGGCATGGCCCATCGCGGCCGCCTGAATGTTTTGGCGTCGGTGATGCGCAAGCCCTACATGGCGATCTTTGCCGAATTTCTCGGTCTGTCGGCGACCCCGGAAGACTTAGAGGTTTCAGGCGACGTGAAGTACCACCTCGGCGCATCCGCCGACCGGGTGTTCGACGGTCAATCCATTCACTTGTCTTTGACCGCCAATCCGTCGCATCTGGAATGCGTCAACCCGGTGGTGTTGGGTAAGGTGCGTGCCAAGCAGCGTCAAATGGGTGATGAGAAGCGCGAGCAGGTGATGGGCTTGCTGTTGCACGGCGACGCCGCGTTCGCGGGCCAAGGGCTGGTCCCCGAAACGCTGGATATGTCGCAATTGCGCGGCTACCAGACCGGCGGCACCATCCACATCATCATCAACAACCAAATCGGCTTCACCACGCACCCGTCCTATTCGCGCTCTTCGCCCTATCCGTCCGATGTGGCGAAGATGATTCAGGCACCGATTTTTCACGTCAACGGCGACGATCCCGAAGCGGTGGTGCACGTTGCACGCATCGCCATGGAGTTCCGTCAGGAGTTCCACAAGGACGTGGTCATCGACATGTTCTGTTATCGCCGTCATGGCCATAACGAGGGTGATGAACCGATGTTCACCAACCCGATCATGTATAAGACCATCGCCAACCATCCGACCACGCGCGAAATCTATGCGCGCAAGCTGGTCGAACAAGGCGTGATCTCTCAGGCCGACAGCGACAAGATGGTCGAGGCTTTTGCCGCGCATCTGGACAAGGAACGCGAGGCCGCCAACGGCTACAAACCCAACAAGGCCGACTGGCTGGAAGGCAAGTGGGCGGGGCTGTTTTATATGGAAGGCGCGGAAGAACTGCGCGAAGACGACACCGCGGTCGAGATGGACGTGTTGCGCGAAGTCGGATACGCGCTGTCCGAACCGCCTGCCTTGTTCCACACCAACACCAAAATTCTGCGTCAGATGAAAGCCAAGCGCAAAATGATCGACACCCAAGAAGGCGTCGATTGGGCCTTGGCCGAAGCGTTGGCGTTCGGCACGTTGCTGATCCAAGGTCACGGCGTGCGACTGTCGGGCCAGGATTCCGGACGCGGCACGTTCTCGCATCGTCACTCGGTTCTGGTCGATCAGGAAAACGAAGAACGGTTCATCCCGCTCAACAACATACGCCCCGGCGAACAGGCGCACTATGAAGTAATCGACAGCCCCTTGTCCGAAGCCGGGGTTTTGGGCTTCGAGTACGGCCATTCGCTTTCCGATCCCCATTGCCTGACGATTTGGGAAGCGCAGTTCGGCGATTTCGCCAATGGTGCGCAGGTGATCATCGATCAATTCGTCTCTTCGGGTGAAACCAAGTGGTTGCGCATGTCCGGCTTGGTCATGCTGCTGCCACACGGTTTCGAAGGTCAGGGACCGGAACATTCGTCGGCGCGTCTGGAACGCTATCTGCAATTGTGCGCCGAAGACAACTGGCAGGTCGTCAACGTCACCACACCGGCGCAGTTCTTCCACGTGTTGCGTCGTCAGCTGTGTCGCAATCTGCGCAAGCCGTTGGTGGTGATGTCCCCGAAATCGTTGTTGCGTCACAAACTGGTGGTTTCCAATTTGGGCGAGATGGGGCCGGGCACGCGCTTCCATCGCGTGCTGCCCGAACACGACCGCTTGGTTCTGGATAAGAAAATTCGCCGCGTCATCGTGTGTTCGGGCAAGATTTACTACGACTTGTTGGAAGAACGCCGGGCGCGCGAAATCGACGATGTAGCGATCATCCGCCTTGAGCAGCTCTATCCGTTCCCGTGGAAAGGCTTGATGCAGCAGTTGGGGCGTTATCCCCACGCCGAGGTGATCTGGTGCCAGGAAGAACCCGCCAACATGGGGGCATGGTTCTTCGTGTCGCAACGGATCGAGACCATCGTGCGCGATCTCAATCACGACATCATGACGGTGAACTACGTCGGTCGTCGCGGTGCCGCAAGCCCGGCGACCGGCTTGGCGCGCCGCCACGTCGAAGAGCAAAACTGGATCATCGATCAAGCGTTGAGCGGTGACATGAACAAATTGGTGCAGCCGCATCAACGGCCGCAATACTAACGAACTGAATGGATAAGGCCGCAGGGAACGCCTCTGACGAGCCGAACGAAAGCGAGAGGACATAATGTCTACCGAAATCAAAGTGCCTGTTCTGGGGGAATCGGTCACCGAGGCAACGGTCGCCAAGTGGTTTAAACAACCGGGCGAGGCGGTGCAGTTGGATGAGCCCATCGTCGAGTTGGAAACCGATAAAGTAACGGTGGAGGTGCCCGCACCGGCAGCCGGCGTGCTCAAAGATATCGCGTTCGCCGCCGGCACCGATGTCGGCGTCGGCGCGGTGCTCGGCACTATCGATGAAGCCGCCGCGGCTGTGGCTGCTCCGGCCCCGGCTGCAAAAGCGGAATCGGCGCCTGTTGTGGAGGCACAAGCCGACAGCGATAGCGATGCACCGCTGTCACCGGCGGTGAAAAAGCTCATCGATGAAAACAGCATTGATCCCGATCAGATCAAAGGCACCGGCAAAGACGGTCGTATCGTCAAAGGCGATGTGCTGGCGTATCTGGAAACTCGCCAAGCCACACCTGCGGCATCCCCGGCGGTGCCTGCCCCCGCAGCGCCTGCGCCCGCTCCGGCACCTGCTCCGGCTTCCTCTTCGGCGCCGGCACCCGCCGCCGCGCAATATCCGCCGCGCCCGATTGGGCCGCGCGAAGAACGTGTGCCGATGACGCGATTGCGCAAACGCGTTGCCGAGCGCCTCAAGGAAGCGCAAAACACTGCGGCCATGCTCACCACCTTCAACGAGGTGGACATGACCAACGTCATGGACCTGCGCACACGCTTCAAGGACGGCTTTGAGAAAAAGCACGGCGTGAAACTGGGCTTCATGTCGTTCTTCACCAAAGCGGTGGTGACCGCGTTGCGTGAACTGCCCGCCGTCAACGCGGAAATCAACGCTGGCGACATCATCTTCAAGAACCACTACGACATCGGCATTGCGGTCGGCACCGAAAACGGTCTGGTGGTTCCGGTGGTGCGCGATTGCGACACCTTGGGCTTTGCCGAGATTGAGCAGTCGATCAACGATTTCGGCCGCCGGGCGCGCGAAGGTCGCTTGACCATGGAAGAAATGTCGGGTGGTACCTTCACCATCACCAATGGCGGCATCTTCGGCTCGTTGTTGTCGACGCCGATCCTCAACCCACCGCAATCGGGCATCTTGGGCATGCACAAAATTCAGATGCGTCCCATGGTCATGCCCGACGGCTCCATCCAGGCGCGACCGATGATGTATCTGGCGCTGTCGTACGATCATCGCATCGTCGATGGTCGTGAGGCCGTGACCTTCCTGGTTCGGGTCAAGGAATGCATCGAAGATCCCGACCGCATCATGTTGGACGCCTAAGAGAAAGCCGGAGACCGAGTACATGACCGACAACGCATTCGACGTCATCATCATCGGCGGCGGGCCGGGCGGCTACGTCGCCGCCATCCGCGCCGCGCAACTGGGCTTCAAGACGGCGTGCGTCGACAAACGCGACACGTTGGGCGGCACATGCCTGAACGTGGGCTGCATTCCATCCAAAGCGCTGTTGCAGTCGTCGCACTTGTTCGAAGAAGCCGGACACGGCCTCGCCGCGCACGGCGTCAACGTCGCGGCGCCGAAGTTGGACTTGAAAGCCATGTTGGCGCGCAAGGATTCGGTGGTTGGTGATTTGACCAAGGGCATTGCGTTCTTGTTCAAGAAAAACAAAGTCACCCATATCGTCGGCGAAGGCGTGATCACCGCGCCCGGCCACGTGCAGGTCGGCAAAGACGCCTACAACGCCAAGCACATCATCATCGCCACAGGATCCGAACCCGCTGCCTTGCCGGGCGTCGAGGTCGATGAAAAGCAGATCGTGACCTCCACCGGTGCGTTGGATCTGCCAAAGGTGCCAAAGACGATGGTCGTGATCGGCGGCGGCGTGATCGGATTGGAATTGGGCTCGGTGTGGCGGCGTCTCGGTGCCGACGTCACGGTGGTTGAATTCCTGCCGGCGATCTTGCCGGGCATGGACGGCGAAGTGGTCAAACAGGCGACCCGTACGCTCAAGAAACAGGGTCTGAATTTCAAGACCGGAACCAAGGTTACCGGCGCGAAAACCGCCAAGAGCGGCGTCACCTTGACGCTTGAGCCGGCGGCGGGCGGCGACGCGGAAACGCTTAAAGCCGATGTCGTCCTGGTGGCCATCGGGCGGCGTCCGTTTACCGACAAGTTGGGTCTCGGCGACATCGGCGTCGCCATGGACGCGCGCGGCTTCGTGACGACCGACGGTCACTTCAAAACCAACGTCGCGGGCATCTATGCCATCGGCGACGTCATCGGCGGCGCGATGTTGGCGCACAAGGCCGAGGAAGAAGGCATCGCGTGTGTTGAACTCATCGCCGGCCAAGCGGGCCATGTGAATTACGGGGCGATCCCAGGCGTGGTCTACACCCACCCGGAAATCGCCGCCTTGGGCAAGACCGAAGAGACCTTGAAAGCCGAAGGCGTTGCGTACAGCGTCGGAAAATTCCCATTCATGGCCAATTCCCGCGCCCGCGCGGTGGGCGACACCGAAGGCTTCGTGAAGATTCTCGCCGACGCCAAAACCGATCGCGTGCTGGGCGCGCATATCATCGGTCCCGGCGCGGGCGAGTTGATTCAAGAAATTGTCCTGGCGATGGAATTCGGCGGCTCAAGCGAAGACATCGCGCGCACCAGCCATGCCCATCCGGGCACGGCCGAAGCCGTCAAGGAAGCCGCCCTGGCATGCTTGGGCCGCGCCATTCACGTCTAGGTGGCCCATAGAAAAGCCGTTCTTGTCACACACCAAATCGGGCCTGCGTGGTATAATCAACGCAGGCCCTTTTGTGTGAGACGCATGGAGGCGTCATGCTTGAAATTCTACCCGAAAGCAGTGGCAACGTGGTCGGCGCACGCATCGCAGGCCGTCTTGGCGGCGATGAATGCAAGCTGTTGGCCGTGCGCATTGAAGAGTTGATCGACGAACACAAAGCGGTCCGGCTGCTGTTGGACGTGTCGGAATGCGACCGCGTCGACCCCGCGGCGGCGTGGGAAGAATTTATCATGGGCGTGAAGCACTGGAACGAATTGGAACGCATCGCCATCGTCGGCGGTGCAAAGTGGAGCGAGGTCGCGGCAGGTACGCTCAATCGGCTTGCCTATGGCGAAGCCGAACACTTCACCGCCGACGAACTGCCCGGAGCATGGGTGTGGGTGCGACGCTAAGCGCGACGTTTATAATTAGGCGCTCAACGCACCGAGGGCCAAATCCGTGAATTGGGTGCGCACTTCCCCGTCGGTTTGGATGTAGCACGTCACGCCGTTGATGGTGTGAGCAAAGGCCAAATTTCGCGCCATCAAGTCTTTGAGAATGTTGGCGGCTTTTGTGCCGGACATGTGCAACAGCTCGCCAATGTCTTGTTCGCACAGCTTGGCGATGTGTACCATGGCCAGCACCCGCGCTTCGTCGATGTCGATGGCGCCGTGGGTGGCAACGACCATGCGTTCGGCGGCATACCGGCTGATGAGGAGGATTTCTTCGGATGCCCCGGACAATTGGCAGATGTACGGAACGCGCACGGCGTCGTTTCCCGCAAGGGCGACACGAGCCGCGCGGCGGGTGATCTCATCCAGACAATACATCGGTTGAGATGACGTATTCTGCGCTGTGGAAGTCATGGCGAGCACCGATATCTAGGTTCCTTATGGTTGTGCTCATTTAACCATGGTTGTATCGGGCTGTAAAGAATTCCGCCCGGCGCGATGCCGGGCGGAGAGGTTCAATGGTTCTTAAAATTGAACCATTTCAGGCGGCTGGAGGCCGAATTACTTTTCTTTGAATTCGCCACCGCTGGCCAAGGTCAAGGCTTTGCGGATGGCTTCGGGCGACGCCATGATGTTCATGAAGCTGTTGTCGCCCATCATCGACAGATCCGGGAAGTTGATGGCAATGCGGAACCGTGCGTACAACGCGTAGACGCGATCACCGGACACCACGATTTCATAGGGCAGATGCGCAGTCGAACGCAGTTCTTTGAAATCGATTTCACCCATGATGAATTCGTCAGCGCGGAACTTTTCGTTGTTATTGTTCAAGTCGCCCGACAGACCGACGGCGAAGTATGTTTCTTCCTTGCCGGGGACGTCGACGCGGGCGACTTTGGTCACGCCGGCGGTGTTGTTGGCGAGTGCGGCTTCGACGCCGGCAACGGCGCTGGCGTAATCGTTGTACGACGCCAACTTGGACGGATCATCGAAGTATTCCATCAAAAACGCATAGTGGTAGTCACGCAGGTCGGCATCGGTCAGACCTTTGTCCGGGCCGAATTCCCCTTGGTTGCCGAGCGCGGTGTTCAGCGCTGCGGTGACATCGGCCATGTTACCGTCCATGCGGTAAGCGGCGGCCATGTAGCTGGGGTTGGTGTAAGAGACTTGGATTTCGCCGTTGACTTCGGTGACGGAAATACGTTGAACGACGCCATAAGCGCCGAATTCGGTTTTGGCGGCGGCGGCTTTCAGTGCATCGCTCGTGACGATGATGACGGTCGCGCCTTTGTATGGCGAGTATGTGCCGGCAACTTCAAAGCCCGCCCCTTGCAGCTTTGCAGTGGCGTCGGCGACGCTGGCCTCCATGGAACCTGCGCCTTTGCTGGCGAGGAAGAAGGGCTTCATTTCGCCAGCGGCGTGAGCCGGGGCCTGGAACGTCAGCAACGCCACGAAAGCCATGGCGATGAGCGTAAGTGTGCGGATCATTTTTGTTATCCCCCTGTTTTCATTTGAGGGATCTTTCATATTAGAAAAAAGAAAAGTGTGGGTAGTACAATGCGCGCACACATTTCGCGTGGTTTTTCCGAGGCTTGACTTTTACGTCACGGAAAAAAGAAAGATATTACGCAAAACTGGATTAGTTTTTTCTTTTTGCGCGGGGATGTGTGTGAGAATAAACCGCCTGCAAGCGCGCGGCGTCCACATCGGTATAGCGCTGGGTGGTGCTTAACGAGGCATGCCCCAAAAGCTCCTGAATGGTGCGCAAGTCGCCGCCCCCGGCAAGCAGGTGGGTGGCGAAGCTGTGGCGCAACGCATGCGGCGTGGCGCTGTCGGGCAGCCCCAGATAAGCGCGCATGTCGCGCACCATGGCCTGGGCCACCCCCGCTTGTAAGCGTTTGCCGCGCACGCCCAAAAACAAGGGGCTGTTTGGCGTCATCGGATATGGACTGGCTTTCATGTATGCGCTTATGGCCGCGCGCACCTTGGGCAGAACCGGAACCACGCGTTGCTTGTTGCCTTTACCGGTGACGACCATGGTGTCGCCTTCGGGCACGTCCTTGACATCCAGGTCCAAGGCCTCGGCGATGCGCAGGCCGCAGCCGTACAGCAGCATGAGCAGCGCCCGGTCGCGTTTGCCGACCCAGTGTTCAGTGGCCAGCACGTCGGCCAGTTCGACCATTTCCAGCGCCTCTTCGACACTCAAGGCCTTAGGTAGGGATTTGGGCAATTTGGGGGTGCGCACGGCGTGTATGGCAGCGTTGCTGAGCACGCCTTGGCGTTCGAGGTATTTATATAATGTGCGCAAGGTCGAAAACCGCCGCGCGATGGTGGCGCGGCTTTTACCGTCTTGGCCAAGGCGCGCCAGCCAGCCGCGAAAGTCCACCGCGCGCAAATCCGCCAAGTCGCGCACGCCCGGCGCAAAACCCAGGTGTTCGCTGAAAAAGGTCAGAAACGCAGCGATGTCACGGCTGTAATTGTCGAGCGTGTGGGGGCTGGAGCGTTTTTCGTGCTTCAACCAATCGAGCCATTCGCTCAACGCGCGTTTCAACGCGGGCTCGGCGGGGATGAGCTCCAGCGCGCCGGGCAGGGTGGGAGCGTCTAGGTGTTGGTGAGCCATTTCTGGAACAGCTTTTCGCAGACGCGGGCCAGGAAATTGAGCAAATCCGTGCCCTGACCGGCGTGAAACGCGCCGGACATGTGCGAACCCAGTGCGATCAGGCCACCCGCGGTGGTGGCGCTGGGACGCAAACGCGCCAGCGCGGCGGAGCGAATGTCGAGATGCTCGTCGCCGAACACGGTGCCGTCGTCGAGCATGTCGCGGATCAAGGCGACGTCGCCGCCTTCGCCGATCTGCGCGTCCAGATAATTGAACGGCAGCATGCGCACGCCGGGCAGACGCAAGGCCGTCTCGGCCTTGGTGTTTTGTTCGAAACCGAACGCCACAGCATCGACGTCCAACAGCAACGGCAAGTCCTGGGTGATGATCCGCGCCATGTGCTGCGCGTCCTGGGCCGACAACAACGCCAGCACCGCAGCGTGGGTACGGGTCAGATAGGTCATGTTGGTGCGGCTGGTTTCGATCACGTCCTGGGTGCAGGCGGTGAGGTTCTGGATTTCATCGCGCAGCCGGTCGACCATCACGGATTGGAAGTCGACGACGCCGTCGGCGCGTTGCACCGCCGTCGGGCCCTGCATCTGTACCAAGACTTCGGGATTGCGCGAAAAGAAATCCGGATTGTCGAGCAAATACTGGCCGATATCGTCGTCACTCAACAGTGTCTCGGTGGTTTGGATGTTCATGGTCATGGGCGCCCCTCACAGTTCCGAAGTCTCGGACCGAATCGTAATGGCTCATCATGAACCATTTTCGTTAATGCTTTCCTTCCGTAAGCTGGGGGCATGACGCAGATCGATTCGCTCCCAGACACATACCCCCCCGGCGCACGCTGCGGCGTTCTGCTGCCGGGGCCGTTCGGCCAGGTCTACGATTACCGCGTGCCCGAGGATCTCATGCTTGGTGCGGGTGATTTCGTGCGCGTGCCGTTGGGCCCACGCAAAATGCTCGGCGTGGTATGGGGGCCGGGGGCGGGCGATGTCGCGGACGGCAAGCTCAAGGCGGTGATCGAAAAATTGCCTGCCGTACCGATGGCCGAAATCACCCGGCGTTTCATCGACTGGGTCGCGGGCTACACGCTGTCGAGCCCCGGGGCGGTGCTGAAAATGGCGATGAGCGTGAGCGACGCACTGGAACCGCCCAAAGGCGTCAAAACCTACCGACTGGCCGAACCGCAGCCCGAGATTAAACTGACCGCCACCCGCGAACGGGTGTTGGCGGTGCTCAAAGACGGCCCACCGCTGAGCGCGGCCGAAGCGGCGATGGAGGCGGGATGCTCGCCCGCCGTGGTCGCGGGATTGGCCAAAGCGGGCGCGCTGGTGGAAGCGTCGCGGCTGCGCGAGAAAGTTTGGCCGCAACCCGACCCGCATCGCCGGGGGCCGGATTTGTCCGACGCCCAGCGCGCCGCCGCCGCCGATTTGGCGGCGAAAACCAAGGCGGGCGGTTATGCGGCGGTGCTGCTCGACGGGGTGCCGGGCTCGGGCAAGACCGAGGTCTATTTCGAGGCGGTGGCCGAAGCGCTGAAAAACGCTCAGCAGGTGTTGGTGCTGTTGCCGGAAATCGCCCTCAGTTCACAATGGCTGGCGCGGTTCGAGCGCCGCTTCGGCGCGCGCCCCGCCGAATGGCATTCCGATCTGGGCGCGCGCGATCGCCGCGAAACATGGCGGGCGGTGGCCGACGGCAAGGTCAACGTGGTTGTGGGTGCACGTTCGGCGCTGTTTTTGCCCTATCGCAACCTGGGTCTGATCGTCGTCGATGAAGAACACGACCCGGCGTTCAAGCAAGAAGAAGGCGTCATCTATAACGCCCGCGACATGGCGGTGGTGCGCGCGCATTTGGGGGCCATTCCGATCTGCCTGGCATCGGCGACGCCGTCGTTGGAAACGGCGGTCAACGCCGAAAATGGCAAGTACACCTTGCTGCATCTGCCCGAACGCCACGGCGGCGCGGTGCTGCCGGAACTGGACCTGATCGACATGCGCCGCGAAAAGCTGCCCGCGACGCGGTGGCTGTCGCCGTCCTTGGTCGAGGCACTGGACCAGACCTTCGCCGCGGGCGAACAGGCGATGCTGTTTTTGAACCGCCGCGGCTATGCGCCGCTGACGCTGTGCCGCACTTGCGGGTTCCGTCTGGCGTGCCCCAATTGTTCGGCGTGGCTGGTGGAACATCGGGTGCGTGGCCGGTTGCAGTGCCATCACTGCGGCCACACCATCGCGATGCCCGAACGCTGCCCCAATTGCGAGGCCGAGCACAGCTTTCATGCCTGCGGTCCCGGGGTCGAGCGGGTCGCGGAAGAAGCCCGCATCGCGTTTCCCGACGCACGGGTGGCGCTGGCCAGCTCCGACACCCTGACCGGACCGCGCGCCGCGGCCGACTTGATCGAACGCATCGAACGCCACGAGGTCGACCTGATCATCGGCACCCAAATTGTCGCCAAGGGCTATCACTTTCCCATGTTGACCCTGGTCGGCGTGGTCGATGGCGATTTGGGCTTGGCGGGCGGCGATCTGCGGGCCGCCGAACGCACCTATCAGCTTTTGTACCAAGTCGCCGGGCGCGCCGGGCGCGGCGAACGCGCGGGCCGGGTGCTGGTGCAAACCTACCAGCCCGATCATGCGGTGATGCAGGCGATGAAATCGGGCGTGCGCGATCGCTTCATCGCCGAAGAGGTCAAGGCGCGCGAAGACCTTCATATGCCGCCGTTCGGGCGCTTGGTGGCGGTGATTGTGTCAGGCGCTCACGAACATGCCGTCGACGCGCAGGCAGCCAGCCTCAGCCGCTATGCCCCACATTACGATGGCATCGAAGTGCTGGGCCCGGCGCCCGCGCCGTTGGCAATGCTGCGCGGACGTCATCGTCGGCGCCTTTTGATGAAGCTCAAACCCGGCATCGCCCCCCAGCCGGTGGTGCGGGAATGGCTGGAGCGCCTGGGGCAGGCGAAACGGCGTGAAAAAGGTGTGCGAATCCAAATCGACGTCGATCCGCAAAGTTTTTTATAGGCGTGCGCATATCAGAAAACATAAATATGCGGCATTGCGAATGTTTGAGATCGTCGAGGGGAAGAGATTTTTTTGCGCCTCGATAAGGGCGGAATTCGGCGAGTCTTGAAACATTATGAAACCTTTTTATGCGCATTTCCTAATATATGGAAAAAAGCATATAAACCGATCGGCTGGAAATGGGGCAAACCCCTGGATTTCTGCGAAAATAAATATGCGAAGAGTCGCCTTGCAACACCCATACCCCTGTGTTAGATAACTGCCGCGCTACGCATGGGCAGCAATTATTTTGTGTGTGCAAAGCGGACGATTTAGAGGGGCTTTCGCCCCCGGGCTAAACACTCAGGTCAGGGATTCTCCCAGGTGTCATCCGAGACCACAGGTACCACAGGCCTCGCGGGCCGTTATGCCGCCGCTCTTTATGGGTTGGCCGACGCCGCGTCGAGCCTCGATAAGGTCGCCGAAGATCTCAAGTCTTTGAGGTCGATGATTAATGACAGTGCCGATTTGCGCCGCGTGATTTCATCACCGGTTCTCACCCGTGGCGAACAGGTTAAGGCTATGATGGCGCTTTGTGCCAAAGCCTCCATGGACGATTTGACCAGCAATTTTGTTGGCACCGTCGCCCAGAACCGCCGTTTGCCTGCACTGCAAAGCATGATCGCGGCGTATCTCAATGAATTGTCGCGTCGCCGGGGCGAAGCCACGGCGCAAGTCACAACGGCCAAGAAGCTTTCCGATGCTCAGCTTCAGGCTGTTTCCGATGTGTTGAAAAAGGCAGTGGGGAGCAAAATCTCCATTGAAGCCGATGTTGACGAAAGCCTGCTTGGCGGGATGATCGTCAAGGTCGGTTCGCGCATGATCGACTCATCGCTTAAAACCCAGTTGCAGCAGTTACACCTCTCCATGAAGGGGATTGGATAATGGATATCCGTGCCGCGGAAATTTCCGCAATTCTGAAAGATCAGATCGCTAATTTCGGTACCGAGGCGGAAGTCGCCGAGGTTGGTCAAGTGCTCTCCGTCGGTGACGGTATCGCGCGCGTTTATGGCCTTGATAACGTCCAGGCCGGTGAAATGGTTGAGTTTCCGGGCGCCGTCAAGGGCATGGCTCTGAACCTTGAAGAAGACAACGTCGGTGTTGTTATCTTCGGTGACGACCGTGGCATCAAAGAAGGCGATGTCGTCAAGCGCACTGGTTCCATCGTTGACGTTCCGGTCGGCAAAGGCCTGCTGGGCCGTGTTGTCGACGGTCTCGGCAATCCCATCGACGGCAAGGGTCCGATCACGGACGCCACCCGCGGTCGCGTGGAAGTCAAGGCCCCGGGCATCATCCCGCGTAAATCGGTCCACGAACCGATGCAGACCGGCCTGAAGGCGATCGATAGCTTGATCCCCATCGGCCGCGGTCAGCGCGAATTGGTCATCGGTGACCGTCAAACCGGCAAAACCGCCGTCATCATCGACACCATCTTGAACCAAAAGAGCATCAACCAGTCCGCGACCAACGACAGCGAAAAGCTGTTCTGCATTTATGTCGCCGTCGGTCAGAAGCGCTCCACGGTTGCGCAGTTGGTGAAGACGCTGGAAGACAACGGCGCGATGGAATATTCCGTCGTCGTCGCTGCGACCGCATCCGACCCGGCCCCGATGCAGTTCCTGGCGCCCTACACCGGCGCGACCATCGGTGAATTCTTCCGCGACAACGGCCAGCACGCGGTCATCTTCTACGATGACTTGACCAAGCAGGCTGTCGCTTATCGTCAGATGTCGCTGTTGCTGCGCCGCCCGCCGGGCCGCGAAGCTTATCCGGGCGACGTTTTCTACCTGCACTCCCGTCTGCTGGAACGCGCCTGTAAATTGGGCGACGCCGCCGGTAACGGTTCGTTGACCGCACTGCCGGTGATCGAAACCCAGGCCGGTGACGTGTCGGCATACATTCCGACGAACGTGATTTCCATCACCGACGGTCAGATCTTCTTGGAATCGGAACTGTTCTACAAAGGCATCCGCCCGGCCGTGAACGTCGGTCTGTCGGTTTCCCGCGTCGGTTCCTCCGCCCAGATCAAAGCGATGAAGCAGGTTGCCGGCTCGATCAAGCTGGAACTCGCTCAGTACCGCGAAATGGCTGCGTTCGCGCAGTTCGCTTCGGATCTCGATCCGGCGACCCAGCGCTTGCTGGCTCGCGGCGCGCGCTTGACCGAGCTGTTGAAGCAGCCCCAGTACAGCCCGCTCACCGTTGAAGAGCAGGTCGCCGTGATCTATTCCGGCGTGAAGGGTTACCTCGACAAGATCGATACCAAGGACGTGACCCGTTACGAGCATGCGTTGCTCGGCGAGCTGCGCTCTAAGGGTGCGGACATTTTGGCCACTATCCGTAACGATAAGGCCCTGTCCGAGGAAACCGAAGGCAAGCTGGCGAAGTTCATCGAAGACTTCACCAAGTCTTTCGCCTAAGTGTTAGACCTCAAGGAGCGGAGCGGGACAACGTCTCATGCCTAACCTCAAGGACCTAAAGAACCGGATCGACAGCGTCAAATCGACGCGCAAGATCACTTCGGCCATGAAAATGGTCGCGGCCGCCAAATTGCGCCGCGCCCAAGATGCCGCCGAGTCCGCCCGCGCTTATTCCGAGCGTATGGACACGGTGCTGCGTTCTCTTGCCGGCTCTTTCGCCGGTATGGAGGGCGGGCCGAAGTTGCTTGCCGGTACCGGTGACGACAAAACCCACCTGGTGGTGGTGTTCACATCCGACCGCGGTTTGTGCGGCGGTTTCAACGGCTCGATCGTACGTGAAAGCCGTCGACTTGTTCACGACCTCAAAGGTCAGGGCAAGACGGTGAAGCTGCTGTGCGTCGGTCGCAAGGGTGCCGATCTTCTGAAATCCGAATTCCGCGGCGATATCATCGATACCGTGATCGGCGTCGGGGGCAAGAAGGGCATCCAGTACCACGAAGCGACCGCGGTCTCCGACCGGATCACGGAAATGTTCGAAGCCGGCGAATTCGATGTCTGCTCGATCGTTTTCAACAAATTCCAGTCGGCGATGACGCAGATCGTCACCAAGCAGCAACTGATCCCGTTCGCTTCGGATGAAGCCGACAGCGGTGACGATGCTGACAGTGGCGAACTGAAGGCCGCATACGAATTCGAGCCCGAAGAAAGTGAAATCCTCGAAGTTCTGTTGCCGAAGAATCTCGGCGTTCAGGTCTTTCAGGCGATGCTGGAAAGCTCGGCCTCGGAACACGGCTCGCGCATGACGGCCATGGACAACGCAACCCGCAACGCTGGCGATATGATCGACAAGCTTACCCTGACGTACAACCGTTCGCGTCAGGCGGCTATCACCAGTGAATTGATTGAAATTATCTCCGGCGCGGAAGCGCTGTAAGAGAAACGCTGAATACGCTTAAGGAGCTCCAGCGATGGCGAAAGACAATATCGGACAAATCACCCAGATCACGGGCGCTGTTATCGACGTACGTTTTGCGTCGGGCCAACTGCCCAACATTCTGAGTGCCTTGGAACTGCAACACGAAGGCAAGCGCCTGGTTCTTGAAGTTGCTCAGCACTTGGGCGAAAACATGGTGCGCACCATCGCCATGGACTCGACCGACGGCTTGCAGCGCGGCCAGGACGTGACGGACACCGGCGAACCGATTTCGGTTCCGGTCGGACCGGAAACGCTGGGCCGCATCATGAACGTCATCGGCGAGCCGATCGACGAACGTGGCCCCGTCGTGACGAAGACCAAAGCGCCGATCCACAACGAAGCGCCGGCCTTCTCCGAACAGTCCACGGAATCCGAAATTCTGCAAACCGGCATCAAGGTCGTCGACCTGGTCGCACCGTACGCTAAGGGCGGTAAGATCGGTCTGTTCGGCGGCGCCGGTGTGGGCAAAACGGTTCTCATCATGGAACTGATCAACAACATCGCGAAGGGCCACGGCGGTTACTCCGTGTTTGCCGGTGTTGGCGAACGTACCCGTGAAGGTAACGATCTGTACCACGAAATGATCGAATCCGGCGTTATCGACCTCGAAGGCACCGGCTCCAAAGCCGCGCTGGTCTACGGTCAGATGAACGAACCGCCGGGAGCCCGTGCTCGCGTTGCGCTGACCGGCTTGACGCTGGCCGAATACTTCCGCGACCAGGAAGGCCAGGACGTGTTGTTCTTCGTCGACAACATCTTCCGCTTCACCCAGGCCGGTTCCGAAGTGTCCGCGCTGCTCGGCCGCATCCCGTCGGCTGTGGGTTACCAGCCGACGCTGGCCACCGACATGGGCGCGCTGCAAGAACGCATCACCTCGACCAAAAAGGGTTCCGTCACCTCGGTCCAAGCTATTTACGTCCCTGCGGACGACTTGACCGACCCGGCGCCCGCAACGTCGTTTGCGCACTTGGATGCAACCACGGTTCTCAGCCGTCAGATCGCCGAGCTCGGCATCTATCCGGCCGTGGATCCGCTGGACTCCACGTCGCGCGTTCTCGACCCGCGCATCGTCGGTGAAGAGCACTACAACGTCGCGACCTCCGTGCAGCAGATTTTGCAGACCTACAAAGGCCTGCAGGACATCATCGCCATCTTGGGCATGGACGAGCTGTCGGAAGAAGACAAGATGATCGTGGCGCGTGCGCGTAAGATCCAACGCTTCCTGTCCCAGCCGTTCCACGTGGCCGAAATCTTCACCGGCTCGCCGGGTAAGCTGGTCGCCTTGGAAGACACCATCAAAGGCTTCAAGGGCATCGTTAACGGTGACTACGATCACCTGCCGGAAGCGGCCTTCTACATGGTTGGCACCATCGACGAAGCGATCGAAAAAGCCAAGGAAATGGCTGCCGAGGCTGCCTAATCTTACGACCCAGTTTTTCTGGGGTTTGGAGTAAAAGCACATGACCGATAGGGTCGAATTCGAACTGGTATCGCCTGAGCGGCTTGTGAAGTCGCAATCCGTGAGCATGGTCGTCGTGCCATGTTCCGAAGGCGACATCGGTGTGCTGCCCGGTCACACGCCGCTGATCGGCACCGTGCGCCCCGGCGTCGTCGACATCCACGAAGACGGTAAGGTGTCGGAAAGCATCTTCGTTTCCGGCGGGTTTGTCGAAGTCACTCCGGAACGCTGCACGTTGTTGGCGGAAGAGGCCAAGGCTGTGGGCGATCTCAAGCAGGACGAAGCGCAAGCGCGCCTCGAATCCGCCAAGAAAGCCTTGGAAAAGGCTTCCAGCGAGATCGACAAAAGCAACGCAGAAGCGGAAATCAAAACCGCCGAAGCCATGCTTGCGGCGCTGGGCGTCGCTCCTACGGCGCACTAAGCGGCACACGGATCAAGGCTATCGCCTAAACGTTGAAAACGGGTCTCCTGCAAAGGGGGCCCGTTTTTTGTGTGGAATGTGGGGGCTCGGTTTGGGCCTCGACCAACATGCGCCGAGGTCGGGTTACTTCAGATATTCCATATAACCCTGGTCGGCCTTCAAAATGTGGTTGAGCAACCATTTTTTGAGAAACTCCAACACCTCGTTGATATTGATGGCGTCGGGTTTGGTCTTGTAGATCGTGGCAATGTCCTTGACGGTTTTTTTGATGTCTTCGTGCATCGCCAAGTGTTTGTCGACATCGGGGTAGTCGGAGTTGACGAACAGCTCTTCTTCGCGCTCGAAATGACGTTCGACATAGTCGATCAGCAAGGCGATGGTCTGGGCGATCTCTTCATCCGAAAAACCGCGATCCACGCGCATAAATAGCTCGTTGGTGATGTTGACCAACGTCATATGGTCGAAATCCACGATTTTGTGGCCGACTTTGTAGCTGTCACTCCATTGTATGAACGTCACGAATCTGTAATCCAACTGCATTAGGCGCGCATGAAATTAAAACCATAGCGCTATGAGGGTCAATGTTTCATTTTTACGACGTATTAAAGTCCATGGGATGATGCTATTGGTTGTTGAATGCAATTTTGGACGCAGCGCATTTGTTAAAATTCATGCATGGGAAGTAGGGCGATGAGATTGCTGCTTGTGCGTCACGGCAAAGCCGAATTCGGGCCGGAAGAGGCCGACCGCCATCTCAGCGCCCGTGGTCGTGCGGACGTCGAGGCCGTGGCCGAACATCTTAAAACCCAAGAGATCACGGTGGGCCGTGTGGTGCACAGCACCCTGTCGCGCGCACGTGAAACGGCGGAAATACTAGCTGAAAAGATAGCGCCCGGCGTCCAGTTGGAGGAACTTCCGGGTATCGAGCCGTGGGGCAACGTGACGGCGTTTGCAAAGCTGGCGGAAAAATGGACAGAAGACACCATGGTGTGCGGTCACGAACCGTTTATGGGCGAAGCCGTCTCTTATCTGATGGCTGGCAATGCGCACGCCGGCATGGTCGAGGTTAAAACCGGTACGGTCATGGCTTTGGCGCACAACCCCTATGGCGATAGCTGGCAGATGCGTTGGATGTTGACGCCGCGTCTGGTGCGCGGCCCAAAACGGGGTGAGGACTGAGCATGAAGCTGTATCTGGTTCAACATGCCGAGGCCCTGCCCAAGGAAACCGATTCCAAGCGTCCGCTCAGTGAAAAAGGTCGCAATGACGCGGCGAAGATTGCGGCGTTTTTGCTCATAGCCGATGTGCGGGTCGACGAGGTCGTGCATTCGGGCAAGGCGCGTGCCGAGCAAACCGCAAATATTTTGTCGAAAGACGTGTGGTCGGGCCAAGCAGCGGTCGAAATCGAAGGTCTGGGGCCCAACGACAGCACGGACCATTTGATGCACAGCGCTGAAATTTCCGGCGGTGATTTGATGGTGGTCGGCCACATGCCGTTCATGGCCAAGATGGCAGCCCGCTGCCTGACCGGATCGGAAAACGGCATGGCGGTCGCGTTTGAACCTGGCACGGTGGTGTGTCTGGAACGTATCGACGACAGCGAGACGTCAGGTGGTTGGGCGCTCAATTGGATGCAACGTCCCAGCATGCTGGGCGAACATAAAGAGGTTTAGCGCCCCTTTTTGCCCTTGCGGCGCGATCCGGCCCCCGCTTTGGCGGCGGCGGATTTCGACACCCCGGCCAGATCCAACCCCAGTTCGTGGGCTTCCAGGCGGCGGATTTCGTCGCGCAGCCGCGCGGCTTCTTCGAATTCCAAATTGGCGGCGGCTTTTTTCATGCGTACATCGAGATCTTGGATGTGCTGCTTGAGGCTCTTGCCGACCAGATGGGCGTCGCCGCTGTCGCCGGTATCGACGGTGACGTAGTCCTGCTCGTACACCGAGCCCAAGGCGTCGGCGATGTGCTTTTTGACGCTGGCGGGGGTGATGCCGTGTTCCTTGTTGTAGGCCTCTTGCTTGGCCCGGCGGCGGTTGGTTTCGGATATGGCGTAATTCAAGCTGTCGGTCATTTTGTCGGCGTACAAGATCACCCGGCCATCCAGATTGCGCGCGGCCCGGCCGATGGTCTGCACCAGCGAGGTCTTGGAACGCAAAAAGCCTTCCTTATCGGCATCCAAGATCGCCACCAGGGCGCATTCGGGAATGTCCAAGCCTTCGCGCAGCAAGTTGATGCCGATCAGCACGTCGAACGCGCCCAGGCGTAGATCGCGAATGATTTCAATGCGCTCCAGGGTCTCGATGTCGGAATGCATGTAGCGCACCCGCACGCCGTGTTCGTGCATGTATTCGGTCAGCTCTTCGGCCATTTTTTTGGTCAGCACCGTGACCAGCACGCGCTGCGCCTTGGCGGCGGCGGCTTTGCATTCGCCCAGCAGGTCGTCGACTTGGCTGGAAACGGGGCGGACGATGCATTCGGGGTCGATCAGGCCGGTCGGGCGCACCACCTGTTCGACGAACACGCCGCCGGTGCGTTCCAGTTCCCACGGCGCGGGTGTGGCGGACACGAAGATGGTCTGCGGGCGCATGGCGTCCCACTCTTCGAATTTCAGCGGGCGGTTGTCGATGCAGCTTGGCAGGCGAAAGCCGAATTGCGCCAGGGTCGATTTGCGGTTGAAGTCGCCCCGGTACATGCCGCCGATCTGGGGCACCGACACGTGGCTTTCGTCGGCGACCATGATCGCGTCTTCGGGCAGGTATTCGAACAAGGTCGGCGGCGGGGCGCCGGGCGGGCGTCCGGTCAGGTAGCGCGAATAGTTCTCGATGCCGCTGCAATGGCCGGTGCTTTCCAGCATCTCCAAATCGAAGGTGGTGCGTTCCTCGATGCGTTGGGCCTCGATCAGTTTGCCTTCGGATCGGAACTTTTCCACCTGCGCCTTCATCTCCGCTTTGATTTGTGGAATGGCCTGCAACAAGGTCGGGCGCGGGGTGACGTAGTGGCTGTTGGGGTAGATGGTGATTTGTTCCAGGTCGGCGTTTTTTTCGCCGGTCAGGCTGTCGACCTCGTAGATGCTTTCCAACTCGTCGCCGAAAAAGCTCAGCTTCCAGGCTCGGTCTTCGTAGTGGCTGGGGAAAATCTCCACCACGTCACCGCGCACTCGGAAGGTGCCGCGGCCGAACGCCGCATCGTTGCGTTTGTATTGCAGCGTCACCAGCGAACGCAGCAGGTCGTCTTGGGTATATTCCTCGCCCGCCACCAGCTTGACCACCATGTCGGCATAGGTTTCGGCCGAGCCGATACCGTAAATGCACGACACCGACGCGACCAAGATCACGTCGCGGCGTTCGAACAGCGCGCGGGTGGCGCTGTGGCGCATACGGTCGATCTGTTCGTTGATGGAGGCGTCTTTTTCGATGTAGGTGTCGGTGCGCGCGACGTAGGCCTCGGGCTGGTAATAGTCGTAGTACGAAACGAAGTATTCCACCGCGTTGTGGGGGAAAAAGTCCTTCATTTCCGCGTAAAGCTGCGCCGCCAAGGTCTTGTTGGGGGCAAGCACCAGCGCCGGGCGCTCCACCTGGGCGATGGTGTGGGCGATGGTGAAGGTTTTGCCCGATCCGGTGACGCCCAGCAGAACCTGGTTCATTTCGCCGTCGTTGAGGCCTTGAACGAGTTCCTTGATGGCGTTGGGCTGGTCGCCCGCCGGTTCGAAATCGGACACCAACTGGAACGGTTTGCCGGCACCCGGCTGGGGGCGTGGGACTGGCTGGGCATCGGCGTGAAATCCGGGTTTGATGAGATCGCTCATACCCTTGAGTTATAGGACGAAAGGCCGCGATCGCAAGGGTTATGATCGACTCGCGTTGGTTTGAGAATCCGGTTATATATTTGTTAACCAAAACCAGGGGGAGGCGAGGTGTAAATGAATCATCCCGCAAAATTTCCGGCCACAGCCATGCCGGATTCGGAATGGTGGAAGGCCTTGTGGCCTGATCCAGAGGGCATTTTAAGGCGTTTGGGCATCGATTTCGGGACCTCGGTCCTGGATTTGTGCTGCGGCGACGGTCATTTCACCGTGCCGTTGGCCCACATCGTCGGCGGCATGGGCCGGGTCATGGCCATCGATCTCGACAAAGAGATGCTGGAAAAGGCCAAATACCGGGCTCAACGTGCCGGCGTGACCAACGGCACCATCCGTTGGATTGAATGCGACGCGTGCTCGCTGCACAACGTCTTGCCCCACGCCCCCGACTACGTGCTGGTCGCCAATACCTTTCACGGCGTGCCGGACAAGCCCCAATTCGCGCGCGAGGTGTTCAACGCGCTGAAACCGGGCGGACAGTTCGCCATCATCAACTGGCACCACCGCCCCAAGGAAGACACCACCGTTTTGGGCGAGCCGCGCGGCCCGCAAACCAACCTGCGCATGACGCCCGAACAGGTGATGGACGAAGTCCTGCCGATCGGATTTCGCCTGCACGGCGTGGTCGAGCTGCCGCCGTATCATTACGGCATCGTTTTCGACAAGCCGAAGGTGTCGTAAAACGAAAAAAACGGCGGGATTGGACGTTTTCCCCGTTGCGGCAGGGCGCGCTCGGCGTTAGCTTGCCGCAAATCAACTTTCTTTTTAGCAGGACAAGCACCATGGCCTTTATCGCTGACCGTTTGAGCCGCATCAAACCGTCCCCCACCATCGCCGTTTCCACCAAGGCCGCCGAGCTCAAAGCCGCCGGCATGGACGTGATCGGTCTGGGCGCGGGCGAGCCGGATTTCGACACCCCCGACCACATCAAGGCCGCGGCCAAGGCCGCCATCGACGCGGGTGAAACCAAGTACACCGCCGTGGCGGGCACCGTCGCGCTGCGCAAGGCCATCTGCGAGAAGCTCAAACGCGACAACGGCCTCGAATACACGCCCGATCAGATCCAGGTGGCGTGCGGCGGCAAGCAGAGCATCTACAACGCCATGATGGCGACGCTCAACCCCGGCGACGAGGTCATCATCCCGGCGCCGTATTGGGTGTCGTATCCCGACATCACACTGCTGGCCGAAGGCACCCCGGTGTTCGTCGACTGCACCGTCGAAAACGGCTTTAAGATGACCGCCGACCAGCTTGAAGCGGCGATCACGCCGAAAACCAAATGGCTGATCTTGAACTCGCCGTCCAACCCGACCGGCGCAGCCTACAGCTTCGACGACATGAAGGCGCTGACCGACGTGCTGGTCAAACATCCGCACGTGTGGGTGATGACCGACGACATGTACGAACACATCGTCTACGACGATTTCAAGTTCGTCACCCCCGCCCAGGTCGAGCCGAAGCTCTATGACCGCACCTTGACGCTCAACGGCGTGTCCAAGGCCTATTGCATGACCGGTTGGCGCGTCGGTTACGCGGCCGGTCCGCTTGACGTGATCAAGGCCATGAACAAGGTCCAGTCGCAATCGACCACGCACACCTCGTCGATTTCCCAGGCTGCCGCGGTGGCCGCGCTGAACGGCGATCACAGCTTCATCGCCAAGAACAACGCCGCCTTCAAGGGCCGTCGCGATCTGGTGGTGAAAATGCTCAACGAGGCCGAAGGCCTGGTGTGCCCGACCCCCGAAGGCGCGTTTTACGTCTATCCGTCGTGCGCGGGCGTGATGGGCAAGACCACGCCGGACGGCAAGGTGATCAACACCGACGAAGACTTCGTGACCTACTTGTTGGAATCCGAAGGCGTCGCCGCCGTGCACGGCGAAGCGTTCGGCCTCAGCCCGTTCTTCCGCATTTCCTACGCGACCTCGAACGAAGCGCTGACGGAAGCCTGCACCCGCATCCAACGGGCCTGCGCCGCGCTGAAATAAGCGCTGTGTGACGTAAACAAAAACGGCCTCCAATTCGGAGGCCGTTTTTTTATGCCGAGGTTCCATCTGGTGGCATTATTTCGTTCACAAACAGCCCCGCCCAACGTCTGTTTCCTGACGAGGACTTGTCCCACCGATCAATTTGGGGAGGCCGCCTATGGCGATGGACGTTGTGACCGTAGCGTATCTGACCGACTGCACCATGCAGGCGACGCGGATTCATTTCGAATTGGATATTCCGGTGCCGCCGGGTCAAGCCAAGGCGCTCAAGGCGGCCATGGAAAGCGGCGACTGGGCGAGCGTCAAGAGCACGGCTAAGGCCTTCGCGCCGGTGGCGGTGTCCGGGGCCTTGGATTATTTGATCAGCGTCGCGCCGCAAAAATCCGCACCGCCGAAAAAGCCGGCCTAAACCAAAACCGTCTGTGCGGGGAGAAACCACATGATTTTCAACAACGTCGACATCAAGGTCATCACCGATTTCACCGCTTACACCGACACGGTCTGCTTTCAGGTCGCGGTGCCGGTGGCCAAGGCCGATGCCACCAAGATCTACGAGGACTTGGCGGCGGGCGATTGGCAGACGACCGAAGGCGACATCACCGCGGCGGTGAACAAATCCGCGCCGAAACAGATCCAAACCTTGGTCACGGCGTTGTTGGCGGCCTACAACGGCACCACCACCGCCCAAGCCGCGAAGGTTGAAGAGAAGAAAGACGACGCCAACGTCGACAACACCCAGTAATCGTAAAATAAGCCTCTGTTTTCCTTGGCTTCGGGCCTTAAGAGTCGTACCATTTTAGCTATAAAAAAATGGCATTAAGGCCCGTGCGGCCTATTTCCGCCGCCCGGCCCGACCAGGGAATAGGGAGGCTGTCCATGACCAAATCCAAGTCAACGCCGCGCTGTGTGGCGCTCATCGGTCCGTATTTGAGCGGCAAGACGACGCTGCTGGAAAGCCTTTTGGTTGCGGCGGGCGCCGTGCACCGCAAGGGGATCGTTCGCGACGGCAGTACGGTCGGCGATGGCGCGCCGGAGGCGCGCGGCCGTCAGATGTCGACGGAACTCAACGCCGCCCATTGTGACTATCTCGGGGACCCGTGGACCATTTTAGACTGTCCCGGGTCCGTTGAATTGTTACAGGAAAGTCTCGGCGCGCTGATGGTCGCCGACGCGGCCATAGTGGTCTGCGAGGCCGACCCGGCCAAGGCGCTGACGGTCGGCCCGGCGTTGCGCATGCTCGACGAATACGACGTGCCGCACATGCTGTTCATCAACAAGATGGACCAAGAAGGCGGCAGCGTGAAGGCGACCTTGGAAGCCTTGCAAGAACATTCGCGCCACCCCTTGGTGTTGCGTGAAATTCCCATTCGCGAAGGTGGCGCCGTGACCGGTCATGTCGACCTGGTGTCGGAACGCGCCTTCAAGTGGCGCGATCATCAGGCCTCGGAATTGGTCGAGCTGCCCGAAAGCGTGCTGGAAACCGAACTGGGGGCGCGCGAAGAAATGCTCGAAGCGTTGGCCGATTTCGATGACGCCTTGCTGGAAGAGCTGCTGGAAAACGTCACCCCCTCGACCGAAGAGGTCTATGACAACCTGTCGCGCGATCTCGCCCATGACGACATCGTGCCGGTGTTTTTCGGTTCCGCGGAACACGACAACGGCGTGCGCCGGTTGTGGAAGGCGCTGCGTCATGAAACGCCGGAGGTTTCGACCACGGCGGCGCGTCTGGGCGTGCCTGAGGGCGGCGCCATCGCCACGGCGCAAGTGTTCAAGACGATGCATGCGGGCCATATGGGCAAGCTCTCTCTCGCGCGGGTGTGGTCCAGCGAGCTTAAGGACGGCCAGGAATATCCCCAAGGACGGATTTCCGGGCTCTATCGGGTGATGGGCCAGAAATTCGATAAGGTCGCGGCGGCCGCGGCGGGTGAAATTGTCGCCTTGGGGCGTCTCGACGGCGCGCACACGGGCGATACTTTGGGCTATGACGGGGCCGCATGGCCGGATCCTTTGGCGCCGCTCTATTCCATGGCGATCGAAATGCAGGGCCGCGCCGACGAAGTCAAATTGACCGGCGCGGTGCACAAGCTGTGCGAAGAAGACCCGTCTTTGAAATTGGAACACGACCCGGTGACCGGCGAATTGGTTTTGTGGGGGCAAGGCGAAATGCACCTGCGCATCGCCATGGACAAGTTGACCGGACGTCATGGACTGGCCGTCAATGCCAAGCGCCCACAGGTGCCTTATAAGGAAACCATCCGCAAGTCGACCACGCGGCGCGCCCGGCACAAAAAGCAATCGGGCGGCCACGGTGAATTCGGCGATGTGGAAATCGTCATCAAACCGCTGGAACGTGGCGTCGGCTTTCAGTTCGAAGACGCCATTCACGGCGGCGCGGTGCCGCGTCAATACATTCCCGCAGTGGAAGCAGGTGTGAAGGAATATCTGTCGCGCGGTCCGTTGGGCTTTCCGGTGGTGGATATCCAGGTGACGTTGACCGATGGCCAACACCACGCCGTGGACAGCTCCGATTTCGCTTTTAAAAAGGCTGCGCAGTTGGCGATGCGCGAAGCCATGCCGGATTGTCAGCCGGTGCTGCTGGAACCCATCTGCGAGGTCAAGGTCTCGGTGCCCAACGCGTTCACCTCCAATGCGCAGCGGGTGATTTCGTCGCGGCGCGGGCAAATTCTGGGTTTTCAGCCGCGCGACAATTGGCACGGCTGGGATGAGGTGACGGCGCATCTTCCGGCGTCGGAAATGCACGATCTGATCATCGACCTGCGCTCGCAAACCCTGGGGGTCGGCACGTTCGGATTTCGCTACGACCACCTGCAGGAACTGACCGGCAAACAGGCCGACGACGTGGTTGCATCGCGTTCTGAATAAATGGGGCGGAATAAAAAAATGGCCGGGCTCTAGGAGCCCGGCCAGTTCGAAAGGGAGGTCTCACGTCCTGGGGGAGACGGAGAGTCTCTAAAGGAGGTTCCGCAGAGCATCAGAGGGGGAGGGGAGGTAACTCTGCGGCCTCCCGATGCGACCAACCATGTTAGCTACATCGTGTAATGCTTATATAAGGAAATACTAATTAAGTGTCCAGAGAAAAAAACGCATTTTTTGTGTAGCTTTGGCAGGGTATTTGCCGGGCGCTCAGGTCATAATTGGTTGATATAAATATATTATTTTATAATTTTTAGCCATTTCTATACTAAAGTATGCAACCTTTATTTTGTTAAAAACGGCATGAAAAGCCACTTAGTCGTGCGCCCAGAATGCTGTGGCATGGTTATCTCGGTCTGGAATCGGTGTTTGAAACGCAAAAAAATCGGAGTCTGCCGCCCGAATACGTTCCCGTGGAACATTTTCGGGCGCACAGCACCCCGATCCTCTTGTTACGGTCTGCTTGTGCAATCCCGAGGGGATGCAATCAGTCCGATTTGCAGGTTTTGATGCCGAACGGCAAATAGGCCGGGCACCAGCCGATAACGGCGGTGAACAGCGGCACGATGCCGATCAGGCCCCAAATGGCCAGTTCGTGATCGCTGAGCATCGCGAACGTGACGGCGGCCACGCCGATGACGATGCGCAAGATGCGGTCGATACTGCCGACGTTAGATTTCATGGGTCTCTCCTCGATTGCGAAATTTCAAATCGGTGCCAAGAAAACCACGTTTTGAAGCACTTGTCTTCAATCGCGTCATAGGAACGCGCACGCCGAGGCGTAGGCAGGGCGGATGGTGACAAAGCGGCCAAAAAAAAGCCCTGGATCATAGAGATCCAGGGCGAGTCTAACAGGGAGGCTTCACGTCTGGGAGACGTGGGACTCAACCGGCCCCAAAATTCCCGGGGGAGGGTATTGGGAGAGTGGGGCCGGGAGCCCGTCCGGACCGAGGTCCGAACGTTCATGCTGCGATGCAGCATCGAACTGAAGTGAATATACGGAACGGGGCGAAAATCCACCACCTACAGTTTGGTAACGCAGGTATGCGCAGGGCGCATGGCTTGGGGAGGGTGCAATCATCGTGCAGCCCAAGGCCAGCAAGGGATTGCGTGGTTGGGCGCGGGCCGTTTTTGACGCGCATGGCAGCGCTGAAAAATGGCGGAAATGTTACGGTATTGTGGCGGCGTTAGCTTTTCGGCAGATGATCTGCGCGAATCCGGTTGAGCAGGAAGTCACGGAACACACCGACGCGTTTGGAATTCCGCAGCTCTTCGGGATACACGAAATAGGTGTTGAAGCTAGGCCCGGCCAGTTCAGGAAGCACCTGCACAAGATCTTCAGCGTGGCTGGTCATATAGTCGGGCAGCGCGCCGACGCCGATACCGCTGCGTACGGCGCGGTAGATGCCGTAAATGTTGTTGACCTTCAGCGCCGGTCGGCGGCTGCGGCCGCTTTGGCCGGCTTCCATCAGCCAGTTGAGATTATCGACCGGCGTGATGGCGTCTTCGCCGTAGATGACCAGGCGGTGATTGTCCAGGTCCTCGGGATTGCGCGGCATACCGTAGCGTTTGATGTAGCTGGGCGAGGCATAGACCCGGTAGTGCACTTCCATCAATTGGCGCTGCACCAGGTCGGGCTGGGTCGGCGGGCGCAGGCGAATGGCCACGTCAGCTTGGCGCATCGAGATGTCCAATTCGTCATCCGACAACACCAACGACACGTCGATGTCGGGGTAACGCTCCAGGAAATCCTTGATTCGCGGCGTCAACCAGATGGAACCGAGCCCGGTGGTGGTGGTGATGCGCAACTCACCCTGGGGGCGTTCGCGCGAATCGCGGATCTGCGCGGTGGTGAACGCCAACTTGGAAAACATTTCCTTGGTGGTGACGTCCAGAAGTTCCCCCTGCTCGGTCAGAATAAGGCCGCGGGCGTGGCGGTGAAATAACGCCACGCCGAGGCTCTCTTCCAACGCACCGATCTGGCGCGACACCGCCGATTGACTGAGGTTGAGCATCTCGCCTGCGTGGGTGAAGCTGCCCGCTTCGGCCACTGCGTAGAAAATTCGCAGTTTGTCCCAGTCCATTACACCGGTATCGGGGTCGCGCAGGCGGTCCATGTCGGTTCCTTACGATGAAAAGGCGTCTTACTTGGATTCCAGTTCCGCAATATAGCGTTCTGCATCCAATGCCGCCATGCAGCCGCTGCCTGCGGCCGTCACGGCTTGTTGATAGGTGTGGTCTTGGACGTCGCCGGCGGCGAATACGCCGGGGATCGAGGTCATCGGCGTGCCCGGCTTAGTGATGATGTAACCGGCATCGTCCATATCCAACTGGCCTTTGAAAATGGCGGTGTTGGGGCTATGGCCGATGGCGATGAACACGCCGTCGACGTTGAGCACGCTTTCTTCACCGGTTTTGACGTTTTTCAGCCGCACCCCGGTCACGCCCGGCGGGGTCAAGGATCCGCCCAGCGGCAAGGCGTTGCCGCCTTGATTGCCGAGCACTTCTTCCAACACCGTGTCCCAGATCACTTCGGCCTTAGGGTTCTTGAACAAGCGATCTTGGAGAATTTTTTCCGAGCGCAGTTCGTCGCGGCGGTGGATCAACGTCACTTTGCTGGCGTGATTGGTCAGATACAGCGCTTCTTCGACCGCCGTGTTGCCGCCACCGATGACCGCGACTTCCTTGCCGCGATAGAAAAAGCCGTCACAGGTCGCACAGGCCGACACGCCCATGCCCATGAACGCTTCTTCGGACGGCAAGCCCAGCCAACGCGCGGAGGCGCCGGTGGAAATAATCAGGCAATCGCAGGTGTAGATGTCGCCGGAATCGCCCGTCAGCTTGAACGGACGCACCGAAAGGTCTGCCGCAACAACGGTGTCGTCGATGATGGTGGTGCCGACATGCTTGGCCTGGGCTTCCATCTGTTCCATCAACCACGGGCCTTGAATGGTTTCGGCAAAGCCCGGGTAATTCTCGACATCGGTGGTGATGGTCAATTGACCGCCGGGTTGCAGGCCGCGCACCATGATCGGTTCCAGATTGGCGCGCGCGGCGTAGATGGCGGCGGTGCAACCCGCGGGGCCGGAACCGACGATCAGGGCTTTGCTGTGGTGTGTGGTCGACATATGAAATCGTCTCCGAATATGTGGCTTGTGGCGGGCCGTGCCGCGCGCAATAAATTTTCCCTAAGATAGAAACGCCAGCGCTATGAAGCAAGCGCCGCGGCTCATGCCATGTGGGGAAAGTTGGTCTTATTCACAGGTCTTGAGCCACGAATCCAGTTCACGGTTCTTGAGAACAGTCTGGACGCCCGATTGGGCGGCGCGTGCGCAGATGTCGGCCCAATCGCGGAGCGCATCTACTTGATCGCTATATTCGACCGCAATGACCGCTTTAGCAGCGTGCACGAACGGCTCAAACGCGTCGCACCACCCCTGTACGTGGCAGTCTTCCAGCAGTGCCCAATCGAACTGTGCGCCCAGTTCGGGCAGCAGTTCCGGAGCATTTTTCAGCGCGATGCTCAAACCCCGCGCGTGGGCCTCTTGGGCCAGCCATAAATTGAAACTGATCTGGTCGTCGCGGGTCAGGTTAAAGCCGGTATCGTTGTCGAATCCGTTGATGTTGTCCGGCTCGATCGCGTCAAATCCTTTATCGCGGCACAGATCGAAGCGTGCGCGCAGCACCGGGGCCAATGCGTCGATGGCGCGGATATCCAGCCACCGTTCACCGACCCAACCGCTGTAGTTGTTGCCAAGAACCGCCGGGGGAAAAGCATCTGCGTCACGCCGCCAATCTTCCCACGCGCCGACGTTGATGTAACACACCAACCGCGTTCCTTTGGATTTCAGCAGGGCAATGGTGTCCGGGGGGGCGTCGAACAGGTCCAAATCCAAAATATCCACGGGCCGCTTGAAGTCGAACGGTTCGCTCAACTGCCAGTCGAATGTGTCGCCAGGGTCAGGGCGCCAAATCATAGCTTCGGCGCCGGCTTTTGGGCTAAAAACGGCGAATAAAGCCAATATCCAACCGATATGAATGCCAATTTTGAGAGGCGTATACATCTAAACGTTGATCCTGTCGCACAGTGAAGAGGATTTTTCTGAAGCACAGGGCAGGATGATTTTATGCAAACCCGTGCGTTTCCCCCTTGCTCAGCCCGCGTGAGTAATATAATTACAAGCGCAACAAGGAGCCTAACCCGAAATGAACGATTCCCGCGTAAAACTTGATCAGATTGATCGCCGCATCCTGCACGACCTGCAAGACGATGGTCGCATCACCAACGTGGAACTGGCGCGTCGTGCCGGCATTTCCGCGCCGCCGTGTCTGCGCCGGGTGCGCGCTTTGGAAGAAGCGGGCTTCATTCAGGGCTATCACGCCGATCTCGACGCCCGCGCGTTGGGCTTCAACGTCACCGTCTTTGCCCAGGTCGGACTGAAAAGCCAGGCCGAAACCGACCTCGACGCGTTCGAAGGTCTGGTCAAATCCTGGCCGGAAGTGCGCGAGTGTCACATGCTGGCCGGCGAAACAGACTTTTTGCTGAAGGTCGTCGCGCCGGATTGGGAAGAATACCAACACTTCCTCACCACCAAGCTGACGGCGGCGGATAACGTCAGCCACGTCAAGTCGGCACTCAGCGTGCGCACCACCAAGCAGTTGCCCGGCGTGCCGATCGAACTCGAACGTATCTGACGCATCCTCCACCGCCACTGTTGATCCAGTCCCTCACGCCGATACGCTTTCGCGCGTCACCGCCAAGTGATGTTCGAGCGCTTCGATGCGCGCGCGCAAGGCGTCGATTACCGTTTCGTCGAACAGGCGTGGAATGTGACGCGGGCAGTTTTCATCCCAAGCCTTGATTTTGAACACGATGGTCGGGTGCGGCGTGTCGAGCGGCGCATCGTGCATGATGGCTTTGAGGTTGTCGTCGAAACTGACGAAGGCCTCGCCCCATAGCTTCAGCCGCCGGCGGTTTGCGTAATCCATCACGAACAGCATGGCGTTGGGGTTTTCGCTGAGATTGCCCTGGGTGATGAACTGTCCGTTGCCGGGGCGTTCGGACAGCATCAAGGTGGTGGCATTGACGACGCGCACGAACCCGGACTCGCCGCCACGGTGCTGAATGTAGGGCATGCCCGCCGCGTTGGCGGTGGCGATGTAGAGCGAAGTGCGGGTGCGGATGAAATCCATCTGCTCGTCGGTTAACCGATCGCGCGCATCGGGATGATCGGACAAGCGCTGCATGGCGTTGCGCGTGCCCATCAGACTTTGGATTTTTTTAACGGCGCTGGTGAACGCCAAGTGGGTGAAGTGGGGCATTGGGTGTCTCCTGTTTAGCCGATATGATCGGCGGGTTGGGTGGCGATAAAGGCGGGCCGTTGCTCGATGGCGTCGTGCCAGGGAGCAAGATCTGGGCGCAAGCTGCGCCAGTCGAGATCCGGCAGGCGGAAGTCTAGATACGCCAGCGCCGTGGCGGCATTGATATCGCCCAAGGTCAATGTCGCCATGTCGGGGGTGACGGGCAGCGCCGCAAGGCACCGTTCGATTTTGGCGACCTTGCGCGCAATGAAAGTTGCAGATGGCGATGCGTCTGTGCGGCGGGTCTCGACCACGACGCTCAGCGCGAAATCCATGATCAGATCGCCCAGCGCACCGTGATTGAGAACGCGCCAGCGTTCGCCGCTCTGGTTGGGGATCAGCGTTGGCCCATCGGCGATGGCGTCCAGGTGCTGACAGATCAAGCGGCTGTCGAGCAGGGGCGTGCCGTCATCCAGAACCAACGCCGGAACCAGTCCCGCCGGGTTGACGGCGAGCAGGTTCGGGTCGTCCTGAAACGGATTGGCGACGATCTCCTCGACCCGGTCCATCAAATTTCGTTCGCGAGCAACGATGCGGGCCTTGCGGGCGAACGGCGACGGCGGGGCATAGAACAGTTTCATCGGAAGTCTCCTGAGTTGAAATGATATGGTACATACTAGTAGGTACAATTCTGGTTCGGTATAAAGCGGGTGCTGCGAAAAAGGGCATGAATCGGATCCTTTGGGAAATACCGATTAAGCGGCGCTGGCGCTCAACGTGCGTAGAGTGGATTTGGCGCCGCGTACCGCTTGCTTGAATGGCGCCGGGTCTTGGTGAATGCGGCTCAGCACGTACCCGCCTTGCACGATTGCCCCCAACATCATGGCAATGTCGTTGGGTTTGAGCGACGCGGGCAGGTCGCCGTCCTTTTGCGCTTCGCGCACGGTGGCGGCGAGATGCTTTTCGAAATAGGTGAAGAAGTCCTGCACGATCGGATTGAGCACCGGATCGGCAATGGCTTGTTCATTGGACAAGCGGCCAAAGCGGCAACCCTTCAACGCTTCACGCGGGGTATCGAGATACGCCTCGATGCGTTTGATTGCGGGAAGGCTCGGGTCCAAGCGGGTGTCGAAATTTTCGCGCAATTGTGCGCCGATTTCTTCCAATGCCGTGGCGGCCAATTCGCGTTTGCCTTCGAAGTGATGATAGAGGCTGCCTTGCCCGGCACCGCTGGCGCGCAGCACCGCTTTGGGGCTCATGGCTTCATAGCCGCGTTCCCACAACAGGTCTTTAGCTGCATCGATCAAAGCGTCGCGTTTGCTGCTCATATCATCCTCCGTGAGCGGCAAACATACCAGTAGGTACAGAAGTGGTCAAGTGGCCTTAAAATGCCAAGTCGTCGGCGATAGCCTCCAGGCCTTTCACGGCGCAAGCTTCGTCCAAGCTGCCACCCGGAGCGCCGGACACGCCGACTGCACCGATCAGTTCGCCGCCGGTTTCGATCACCACTCCGCCGCCGAGCATCAACACGCCGGGGATGTCGCGCACGCCGCTGGCTTCCTTGCCCGCTTGCGAGTTGTCGGCCAGTCCGGTGGTGTTGGCGCGAAAGCTCACCGCCGTATAGGCCTTCAGCGTCGCGGTGCGCGGCGTGTGCGGACCGGCGAAACGATCGCGGATCAGCGCCTGGGCGTTGCCGCCCTTATCGACCACCGCCACGGCGATCTGAAATCCCTCCGCCCGGCAAGCCTCAAGCGTCGCTTGGGCCAATTTGACCGCCAGCTCCGGTGTCAAAGATTTGGTAGTGAAGGTACCTTCGGCTTGAGCGGTGCCAGATATCAAACTGATACCCAATGCAAGAGCACTTAAAACTCTCGTAATGTTCATATCGGTTCTCCCATTTGTTTGATTGGAAGCATGGTGTCGCTACCCTTTCCATTTGTCAAAGTTCACATACTTTGCACTGGTAGAAGAAAACCGAATACGATGGCGCTGATCAACATCAAGGAGATGATCAGTTTAATGCTCCAGAGCGGGAGCGGCAGATCAGCCGGGGGGAGCTGCAGAAAAATGTCTTCCATGAGAAACCTAACGATTTTCTTCTGCGTAAAGATAATCAAAGCGATGAGTAACAAGACCAGCACAATGGTCATTAAAACGCTTTTTTCAAAAAACTCTGCAGCGGCTAAATACTGGACGGCTCCATTAAGGGTATACCAACGGTTCGAACTGCCCATGAACCATTGCCATCCATATAACACGATGAATAGGAGACATGATATTAGCGCTGCTACGGTCAGCCCTTGCCATGCACCAATAATCTTAGTTTTAGGCATAAAAGACACTTCACTTTGTTGATCTGTGAAACCGTGAGCATGTTATGGTTGTCGACAAGTCTACTCATCACCTCAAGTTTGAGAAACAAAAAAGGCCGCCCCACGAAGAGGCGGCCTTTTGCATGTTCTGCATGAGCGGATCGCTTACTTGTAATCCACCTTGACGATCTCATAGTACTTCGAGCCACCCGGCGCCTTGACCTCGATGCTGTCGCCGAGGCTGCGGCCGATCATCACGCGGGCCAGCGGGGACCCGACCGAGATGGTGCCGCTTTTGAGGTCGGCTTCGTGTTCGCCGACGATCTGGTAGGTCTTTTCTTCCTCGGTTTCTTCGTCCACCAGCAACACCGTCGCGCCGAAACGCACCACGTCGCCGGACAGCTTGCTCGGGTCGATGACTTCGGAATGGCTGATGATGGCCTCGAGTTCCAGCAAGCGGCCTTCGATGAAGCTCTGGCGTTCGCGCGCGGCGTGGTACTCGGCGTTCTCCTTGAGGTCGCCGTGCTCACGCGCGATGCCGATGGCCTTGACCACGGCGGGGCGCTCGACGTCTTTCAGCGTGCGCAGTTCGTCTTCCAATTGTTTGAGACCGGCTGCGGTCATCGGGATCTTGTCCATCGGACGGTGCTTCCTTGCTCGATGGTGAAAACTCAAAGGTGGGGACGCAAAAGCCCAAAAAGACGGCGGCCCTTGATTTCAAAGGGCCGCGCGCCGGGTATTCCGGTCCGCGTTTTATAACGCCCGGTAAGGATAAGCCTGCAACGGCTTGACTTCAAGTGCCCCCGTCTGCAAAGCGCGAATGGCGTCCGCAGCCGCCGATGCGCCGGCGATGGTGGTGTAGTGGGGCACGTTGTTGGTCAAGGCCGAACGGCGGATCGAGAAGCTGTCGGCAACTGCGGCCGCGCCCTCGGTGGTGTTGACCACCAACTGCACCTCATCGGACAAGATCGCATCGACACAGTGCGGGCGGCCTTCCAAGACTTTATTGACCTTGGTCACGGTGATGCCGTGTTCAGCCATGTAGTCAGCGGTTCCGCCGGTGGCGATGATCTTGAAGCCCTGATCGGACAGGCGCCGCGCCACCTCGGTGATGGCGGGTTTGTCCGAGTCCTTAACGGAAATGAACGCCGTGCCGGTGGTCGGCAATTTAACGCCCGCCCCCAACTGAGCCTTGGCGAAGGCTGTTTCGAAATTGTCGTCCAGGCCCATCACTTCGCCGGTGGATTTCATTTCCGGACCCAAGATGATGTCGACGCCGGGGAAGCGGGCGAACGGGAACACCGCTTCCTTGACCGCGACGTGTTCGATCTTGGGCGTGTCACCCAAATCGAAATCGGCGATTTTTTCGCCCGCCATGACGCGCGCGGCGATCTTGGCGATGGGAATGCCGGTTGCCTTGGCGACGAACGGCACGGTGCGCGAGGCGCGCGGATTGACTTCCAGCAGATAAACCGTGGTGCCTTGCACCGCGAACTGGATGTTCATCAGGCCGACCACCTTGAGCGCGATGGCCAAGGCTTTGGTTTGGGTGCGAATGTCTTCGATGATGGCGTCCGACAGGGAGTAAGGCGGCAGCGAGCAAGCCGAGTCGCCCGAATGGATGCCGGCCTCTTCGATGTGCTGCATGATGCCCGCGATGTAGACATCGCCGGTGCCGTCGGCCAAGGCGTCGACGTCCACTTCGACCGCGCCTTGCAGGTAGCTGTCGAGCAGCACCGGGCTGTCGCCGGAGACTTTGACCGCGGTGGTCATGTAACGCATCAGGTTGGCGTGGTCGTGAACGATTTCCATCGCCCGGCCGCCCAACACATAACTGGGGCGCACCACCAGCGGGTAGCCGATTTGTTCGGCGACCTTTTCGGCTTCAGGTATGGACCGCGCGATGCCATTGGCGGGTTGTTTGAGGTCCAGCTTGTGCAGCAGGTCCTGGAACCGTTCGCGGTCTTCGGCCAAGTCGATGGCGTCCGGCGAGGTGCCGAGGATGGGGATGTTCGCCGCTTCCAGCGCGTGGGCCAGCTTCAGCGGAGTTTGGCCGCCGAACTGCACGATCACGCCCATCACTTCACCGGCCATCTGTTCGCGGCGGATCAGCTCGATCACGGTCTCGGACGTCAGCGGTTCGAAGTACAAGCGGTCCGACGTGTCGTAATCGGTCGACACGGTTTCGGGGTTGCAGTTGACCATGATGGCCTCAAGCCCAACGTCCTTCATGGCGTAGGCTGCGTGCACGCAGCAGTAATCGAATTCGATGCCCTGGCCGATGCGGTTGGGACCGCCGCCCAAAATGACGACCTTTTTGCGATCAGTGACGTCGGCTTCGCATTCCGGCGGATTGATGCCGTCGCCTTCGTAGCAAGAATACATGTACGGCGTCTTGGACGGGAACTCGGCGGCGCAGGTGTCGACGCGCTTGTACACCGGGCGCACGCCCAGGCTGATGCGCCGGGTGGTGACTTTGCCCAGATTGGTGCCGGTCAATTCGGCCAGACGTTCGTCGGAAAAGCCCATTTTTTTGAAGCGCATCATCTGCACGGCATCAGTGGGCAGGCCGTTGTTGCGCAGCTCTTCTTCGGCCTTCACGATGCCTTCGATCTGGGCCAGGAACCACGGTTCGTACTTGCACGCCTGGTGGATGCGTTCCAACGTCAGACCGAAACGGAACGCCTGGGCGATGACCAGCAAGCGGTCCGGCGTCGGGGTCGACAGCGCGGCGACGATCTTGTCGGTGTCGGGCGCATCGGCGTCGACGCCTTCGATCTCGATTTCATTGAGGCCGGTGAGCCCCGTTTCCATGGAACGCAAACCCTTTTGCAGTGATTCCTGGAACGTGCGGCCGATCGACATCGCTTCGCCCACCGACTTCATGGCGGTGGTCAGCAGCGCTTCGGCGCCGGGGAATTTCTCGAACGTGAAGCGCGGGATCTTGGTGACCACGTAATCGATGGTCGGCTCGAACGACGCGGGCGTGATGCCGCCGGTGATGTCGTTCTTGAGCTCGTCGAGCGTATAGCCGACCGCCAGCTTCGCCGCGATCTTGGCGATGGGGAAGCCGGTGGCTTTCGACGCCAGCGCCGAGCTGCGCGACACGCGCGGGTTCATTTCGATGACGATCAGCGCGCCGTTTTCCGGGTTGACCGCGAACTGCACGTTGGACCCGCCGGTGTCGACGCCGATCTCGCGCAGCACCGCCAGGGATGCGTTGCGCATGATCTGATATTCTTTGTCGGTCAGCGTCAGCGCCGGGGCGACGGTGATGCTGTCGCCGGTGTGCACGCCCATGGGGTCGATGTTTTCGATGGAACACACGATGATGCAGTTGTCCGCTTTGTCGCGCACCACTTCCATCTCATACTCTTTCCAACCCAGCACCGATTGTTCGATCAGCACTTCGTGCACGGGCGATGCCGCCAGACCGCCGGATACGATCTCGTCGAATTCCTGCATGTTGTAGGCGATGCCGCCGCCGATGCCGCCCATAGTGAAGGATGGGCGGATGATGATCGGCAGGCCGATGTGCTCCATCTCCTTGCGGGCTTCTTCCAAGGACTTGACCACGGCGGAACGCGGCGTGCTCAGGCCGATCTTGTCCATGGCATCGCGGAACAACTGACGGTCCTCGGCCTTGGCGATGGAATGCTCGTTGGCGCCGATCAGCTCGACGTTGTGGCGTTTCAGCGCGCCGTTTTCACTCAGTGCCATGGCGGCGTTCAGCGCCGTCTGTCCGCCCATGGTCGGCAAGATCGCGTCGGGCTTTTCCTTCTCGATCACCTTTTCCAGCATCTGCGGGGTGATCGGCTCGATATAGGTGGCGTCGGCCATGCCCGGATCGGTCATGATGGTCGCGGGGTTGGAGTTCACCAAGATCACCCGGTAGCCTTCTTCGCGCAACGCCTTGCACGCCTGTGCGCCGGAATAATCGAACTCGCATGCCTGACCGATGACGATCGGGCCCGCGCCGACGATGAGAATGCTTTTGATGTCTGTACGTTTGGGCATTATTTGGCCTCCATCAAGGCGACAAACCGATCGAACAGATAGTGGCTGTCCATGGGGCCGGGGCTGGCTTCGGGGTGGTGTTGGACGGAAAAGACCGGCTTGCCTTCGAGCTTGATGCCTTCGAGCGACCCGTCGAACAGCGAGGTGTGGGTTTCCACCACGCCCACAGGCAAGGTGTCGCGGTCGACCACGAAGCCGTGGTTCTGGCTGGTGATTTCGACTTTGCCGGTTTCCAGGTCCTTGACCGGGTGATTGGCGCCGCGATGGCCCATGTGCATCTTGTGGGTTTTGGCGCCCAGCGCGATGGCGAGCATTTGGTGACCCAAGCAGATGCCGAACAGCGGCGTGCCGCTTGCGATCACGGCCTGGATCATCGGCACCGCGTATTCGCCGGTCGCCGCCGGGTCGCCGGGGCCGTTGGACAGGAATACGCCGTCGGGCTTCATCGCCAAGATATCTTCGGCGGTGGTCACCGCGGGGACCACGGTGACGCGGCAGCCGGTGTTGGCCAGACAGCGCAGAATGTTTTTCTTGGCCCCGAAATCGACCGCGACGACGTGATGCTTGGGATCGTCGAGCAGGCCGTAGCCGCTTTCCAACGCCCATTCGGTTTCGTGCCATTCGTGGATTTCTTGGCAGGACACTTCCTTGGCCAAGTCCGCACCTTCCAGCGACGGCCAGTTGGCGGCCATGGTCACCAGGGCTTCGGTGTCGATGCCGCTTTCTTCGACCTCTTCGGCGGGCAGGTGGATGATCACGCCGTTGGGCGCGCCGCCGTCGCGGATGCGCCGGGTCAAGCGCCGCGTGTCGACGCCGCTGATCGCCACCAGTTCGTTGGCCTTGAGCCACTCGTCGAGCCCCGATGCCGCGCGGTAGTTGGCCGGATCGGTGATGTCGGCGCGCAGCACGCAGCCGCGCACGGCGGGCTTATCGGTTTCGACGTCTTCGAAGTTCGCGCCCACGTTGCCGATGTGGGGGAAGGTGAAGGTGATGATCTGACCCGCGTAAGAGGGGTCGGACAGGGTTTCTTGATAGCCCGTCAGGCCGGTGTTGAAACACACCTCGCCCAGCGCCACGCCGGTCGCGCCCGCGCCTCGGCCCCAAAACACCGCGCCGTCCGCCAGTACCAGGGCGGCGTTGCAGCCGGCAGGGCGGGTATGGTTGAGGTGATCGGTTTGCGCAGAAAGATTCGTCCCCTCCGTCTCGGCGGGGGCGTTCTGAGTGGGGTCGGCCATGGGCGACGTTCCTCTAGGCTGGAGGGCCTCAAGATCAGGAGGTGGAAGCCGACTTGAGAGGCGGTCGGTGCGCTGAGGTCGAGCGCAACGCCTCGCAAAGCGGCGATTTGGGTGTATTTAAGGTAAAGCGGGCGCGCCGTCAAGACTCTGTTACATAAAAATATGTTTTATTTTCAATGCGTTACAAACTTTTGAACATTTGCCTTTGGGACCGTTTTCGGCTAATCTCTCGCCTTTCCGCAGAATCGCCCCGTTGGGGGGTGGTGATTCAAGCGCAGAGGCTCCCATGCTCAGAGACCAAATCAAAGAATCGATGAAAACCGCGATGAAGGCCAAGGACGAAGTCGGCCTTGCCACCACGCGCCTGATTCAGGCCGCGCTCAAGGACCGCGACATCGCCGCGCGCTCCAAAGGCAACATGGACGGCATCGGCGAGGATGAAATCCTGGGCATGCTGCAATCAATGATCAAGCAGCGCCGCGATAGCATCGAGATGTACGAAAAAGGCGGCCGTCCGGAATTGGCGGAGCGCGAATCCCGTGAAATCGACGTGATCGAAACCTTCTTGCCCGAACAGATGGGCGCTGACGCGGTCAACGCGGCCATCGACGCGGTGGTCAAGGAATTGGGCGCGACCTCGATGAAAGACATGGGCCGGGTGATGGCGGTTTTGAAAGAACGCCATGCGGGCTCCATGGACTTCGGCAAGGCCAGCGGCCAGGTCAAGGCGCGCCTGGGCAGCTAACCGATACTGCGGCTCGTGTTTGGCGGGGCGCTTTTTCTTGAAAATCCACCAACCTTGCCCACCTAAAGGGGTGCGCTGTTGCGCCGTTCCTGCGTTGTCATTCAACGCCGGTAAGGGAGGTGGTTGAAATGCCTGAAAAATCAAACCAGGCCAGCCCGAACACTCGTACGCCTGGACATAACGAAGTCGATGCAATTCTCGCCCGGTTGCGGGTTGAGTTTATCGAAAACACCCGCGATCAATTGGACGAAATTGAAACCCGGATCGATTGGCTCGAGTCCGGCCGCGAAATCAGCGCCGACGATCTGTTCGACGTGCAGCGCAACATCCATAACATCAAAGGCCAAGGGGCGACTTTCGGCTTTCCCTTGGTCGGGCGGGTGGCGCACCTGTTCGAGGATTATCTGGAAAACGTCGGCGGCGTGAAGATCGAGAACATCAAGGATCTGCGTACGTACATCGAAACCATGGCGAACCTCTTGATCAGTGGGGAAAACTTCACCCCACCCCAAACCGAAGAGCTTCTGCGCAGCTTGCCGATGGGCCGCGCGACATCATTTACCACCCAGAAGGTCCACGACGTCGAAGTGCTGTTGGTGATGCCTGCGGGATTGCAGCGCCGTTTGGTCGCTACCGAATTGCTGTCGTGCGGTTTTCACGTCAATCGTGCTTACGACAGCATGGAAGCCTTGGCTTACGCCTTGGACATCACGCCCGATATCGTGTTCGCCAACTACGATATGACGCCGTTCAACGGCTGCGAATTGGCGCGGGTGTTCGGTTCGATCGAACGTTTGCAGGACATTCATTTCGTCTTGTGCACCAGTTACAAGCAAGGCGATGCGCATTTGCGCGGCTTGCCCAAAAACGTATCGGTGGTCGAAAAACGCCGGAATTATACCGAGAGCCTCAGCACGTTGTTGATGGAGTGGGGCGTGTTCGGGCATATGGCCTCGTAAGGCGCGAAACTCACGAAGTCTGTGGATAAGTTTGTGGATAAGCTGTTAGCAGGGTGTGCAAAACATGTGCGCCCTATATAATAAGTATCACGCTCGTTTTGGCGTGCGATGCGGGTATGATGCCTCGGTTGTTAAATTTGACCACGCCCTAAGGTCCGCATGACGATACCTACCCGATTTTTGGATGATCTGCGCGAACGCATCGGCTTGGCCGATGTCGTCGGCCGTCGCACGCGCTTGACCAAAAAGGGCCGCGAGCATCAGGGGCTGTGTCCGTTCCACAAGGAAAAGACCCCATCGTTCACGGTCAACGAAGACAAGGGCTTTTACCATTGCTTCGGCTGCGGCGCGCACGGTTCGGCGTTCGATTTCGTGATGGAGACCGAGGGGCTTAATTTCCGCGAGGCGGTGGAAAAGCTCGCGTCCGAAGTGGGCATGCAGGTGCCCCAAGACAGTCCCGAAGAACGCCAGCGCGCCGAGCGCAAAAACACCCTCTACGACGTGGTCGAAGCGGCGTGCCGCCATTACGAACAGGCCCTGCGCAGTCCCGAAGGCGCGCACGCGTTGGCGTATTTGCGCGGCCGGGGGCTAAGCGACCAGACCATCGCCAAGTTCCGTTTGGGCTTTGCCCCAGATCGTCGTGATGGCATGAAAACGGCGCTGGGCGGCCAAGGCATCCAGGAAGCCGAACTGGTCGCGGCGGGCATGATCATCAAACGCGACGACGGCTCCACCTACGACCGGTTTCGCGGCCGGGTGATGTTTCCGATTCTCGACCGCCGTGGCCGGGTGGTGGCGTTCGGTGGCCGGATACTCGGTTCGGACAAGGGCGTCGCGAAATATCTCAACAGCCCCGAAACCGATTTATTTCACAAAGGCAGGTTGCTGTACGCCATGGATAGCGCCCAGGTTGCTGCGCGCGCAGGGCAAACCTTGATCGTCACGGAAGGCTACATGGATGTGATCGCGCTCTATCAGGCCGGCTTTGAGGGCGCCGTGGCGCCGCTCGGCACCGCGCTGACGGAGGAACAAATCCTCGAGCTGTGGAAGATCACCCCCGAACCGGTGCTGTGTTTCGACGGCGACAACGCCGGCCTGCGCGCGGCGGTGCGCGCTTCGGAACGGGCCTTGCCGTTGATCAAGGCCGGTGTCGGCGTGCGCTTCGCGACGCTGCCCCCGGGCGAAGATCCCGACAGTTTGGTGCAGGCCAAGGGGCCGGGCGCATTTGCCGAGGTGATCGCGGCGGCCAAGCCGCTCAGCCAAGTGTTGTGGGAACAGGAATGCGCCGCGGGCGCGACCGATACCCCGGAAGGGCGCGCGGCGCTGCAAAAACGTCTCGACGACCACGTGCGGCGTATCGAAGACGCGACCGTGCGCAGCCATTTTCAGTCCACCTTCAAGGACCGGGTATGGCAATTGGGGCGCACGAAACGCGACGATCGCAGCGGAGGAGGAAGCGCAGGGCGCGGTTTCAAGCCTGCGCGTACGTTCAAGCCACAGCGCGCGGAGGTGTTCGAAGGCGAAGCCAATAAACATCAAGCCGTCAAATCCGCGCGTGTGGACATGACCCGTTCGCGCGAAGAGATTTTACTGGCGACGTTGCTCAACCATCCCGACCTGTTCGACGACGTTGGCGAACGGCTTGGAAGTGTTGCATTTACGACGCTTGAGCTTGACAACCTTCGCCAGGAAGCTCTAAAGACACTGGCCGGGGAAACTCGTCTTGACAGGGCGGACTTTCAACGCCACCTCAGGGACAGTGGGTATGCGACGATTCTGGACTCGCTTTTGAGTTCACGGGTTTTCGGACATGCCTACTTCGCCCGCCCCGATGAGGATATGTTATCTGCGTTGGAAGGCTGGAACGAGACGTACGAATTGTATTGTAGGCGTGACCTGCAAGCCGAGCTTGACGATGCCCAGCGGCAGCTAGCCGCACATATGACGCCGGAAACCTTCGAAAGGTTCCGAGCCTTGAAAATGCAAGTGCAGTCGGCTGCAGAACGGAACGCCAAATAGCCCCTCAACGATGGGGCTTTCGGTGCTGGTTGGGCCAAGTTTTGGCTGAAATCGGCACAGGTGGTTGAAATTTTCGCGCACGTTTGGGGCAGAGGGGCCCTCGGCGGAGTGCGACACGGGAAAGAACGAACGCGTCACATGGCATCGAACAAAAACGCCCAAAAGACCCAGCCCACAGACGGCGACAACCAAGACGGTCCTTTGCTGGACGCACTTGGCGCCAACGTTAAAAAAATGGTCAAGCTCGGCAAGGAGCGCGGCTTCGTCACCTATGACGAGCTGAACAAAGCCCTGCCGCCCGACCAAGTGTCTTCGGAACAGATCGAAGACACCATGAGCCAGTTGTCCGAAATGGGCATCAACGTCATCGAAGGCGAAGAAGGCGACGACCTGGCCGAAGGCGAGGTGGCCGCGGCTGACGACGACGATGCCGATGATGACGGCGACGACGAGAAAAAGGCCAGCGGCAACGTTTCCGACAGCGATGTCGGGCGCACCGATGACCCCGTGCGCATGTACCTGCGCGAAATGGGCTCGGTCGAACTGCTGTCGCGCGAAGGCGAAATCGCCATCGCCAAGCGCATCGAAGCCGGCCGGGAAATGATGATCGGCGGCATCTGCGAAAGCCCGCTGACCATCCGCGCCATCGTCGCGTGGCACGACGCCTTGATCGCCGAACAGATTTTGCTGCGCGACATCATCGACCTCGACGCCACCTATGGCGGCGGTCCGGGCGGTGCGTCCAACGGCGATGACGACAGTGCGGCCGAGGGCGGTGACGACGCCGAAGAGGCCAAGGCGCCGGAAGTCGAAGAAAAACCCGCCGCTAAACCGGAAGCAAAGCCGGCGGGCGACGATACCGATGACGCCGACACGGAAGGCGAAGGCGGCGAGGGCGAAAAGTCCGGCGACGACGACGAGGAAGACGACGCCGAAAACAACCTGTCCTTGGCGGCGATGGAAGCCAAGCTCACCCCGGTGGTGGTCGAAACCTTCGAAGAAATCGCCAAGACCTATAAAAAAATGCACCGCCTTCAGGTCAAGCGCCTGGATGCCATGCAAGGCGGCGAAGAATTCAAGAACACCCAGGAAAAACGCTACGAAAAGCTGCGCAAGGAGTTGATCGAGCTGATGGACAACGTGCATCTTAACAATGCGCGCATCGAACAGCTGGTCGATCAGCTTTACGACTTGAACCGGGCGATGATGAGCCTCGAAGGCAAGCTTTTGCGCATGGCCACCAAGTCCCGCGTCAAACGCGAAGACTTTATCGAGCATTATCAAGGCCACGAACTGGACCCGAACTGGCTGAGCCAGATCAAAAAACTGCCGGGCAAGGGCTGGGAAAAATTCATCGACAAATACAGCGACGAAATCGAAACCATTCGTGGTTCGATCTCGGAACTGGCCGAAGAGGCCGGTCTGCCGGTGCCGGAATTCAAGCGCATCGTCTCGACCGTGCAAAAGGGCGAACGCGAAGCCGCCAAGGCGAAAAAGGAAATGATCGAGGCCAACCTGCGTCTCGTGATCTCCATCGCCAAGAAATACACCAACCGCGGTTTGCAGTTCCTCGACCTCATTCAGGAAGGCAACATCGGCCTGATGAAGGCGGTCGACAAGTTCGAATACCGTCGCGGCTACAAGTTCTCGACCTACGCCACGTGGTGGATCCGCCAGGCGATCACGCGCTCCATCGCGGATCAGGCGCGCACCATCCGCATTCCGGTGCACATGATCGAAACCATCAACAAGCTGGTGCGCACGTCGCGTCAGATGTTGCATGAAATCGGTCGCGAGCCGACCCCGGAAGAACTGGCGGTGCGCTTGTCCATGCCGTTGGAAAAAGTCCGCAAGGTGCTGAAGATCGCCAAGGAGCCGATTTCCCTGGAAACGCCGATCGGCGACGAAGAAGATTCGCACCTGGGCGATTTCATCGAAGACAAGAACGCGGTTCAGCCGCTGGACGCCGCCATCAACGGCAACCTGCGCGAAACCACCACCCGGGTTTTGGCTTCGTTGACGCCGCGCGAAGAACGCGTGCTGCGCATGCGCTTCGGCATCGGCATGAACACCGACCACACCTTGGAAGAAGTCGGCCAGCAGTTTAGCGTGACCCGCGAACGTATCCGCCAGATCGAAGCCAAAGCGTTGCGTAAGCTCAAGCATCCGAGCCGCTCGCGCAAGCTGCGCAGCTTCCTGGATTACTGATCGAAAGATCTGCTTCACATCCGAAAGGCCGGAGCATGTCGCTCCGGCCTTTTGTGTTTTTGATCGAAATAATGGTCAATGTGGCTGGACAATTACCAAATGTGAGGGTATCTGTTCGATAAATCGAACAGATAGAGGTGCCTATGTCCGCGCATAACGTTATGTCGTTTGACGATCTTTCCGCCGTCAAACCCCAGGTCGAAGCCACCCGTGACGAGATCATGCTGGGCGGCAATCCGCAGTCGACCACCTGGTTGATCAGCGAGTCCCCCGACGGCAAGATGTTCACCGGCATCTGGCAGTCGGACCGTTTCCATATCCGCTTGCGTCAAAACGGCGAAACCGAATACTGCCATATCCTCGAAGGCGTGGTGCGCCTGACCGATAGCGAAGGCAACATCTCGACCTTTTCGGCGGGCCAGGCCTTCACCTTGGGGCCGGACTTCGACGGCGAATGGGAATCGCTCGGCCGCGTGCGCAAACACTTCGTCGTTTACGCGCCTTAAGACCTCCCGGCGGGATCGACGGCTCCCTTAGCGGAAATCCGCCTCAAAATAGAATTTCAAAGATGCGCTGCCGGACCCGCCGTTTTCCGCGACGTCCACGGTCACATCAAATTTCGTCGTGAATTGGCACGGCAGATTGACCCGCACGGTGCGGCTGCCGAGATCATTATAAAAGGTGTCGACTTCGGTGACGTCGATGACGACCTGAAACGAATAGTGCGTCGTGGGGCAGCTTACGACCTTCGTCACGATCACGTCGCCGAGCACTTCGGTCCTTCCGGGATCCAACGTGTGCTCGGGATAGTGTTTGGTGGCGCCATCGACATTGAGGTCGTAAATCCAATCGTTGCCGATATCGCCGCGCGCGTATTCGACTTGCAACAGCGTAACCTTGAAATTTTTGCTGGCCATGGTGCATCCCCATCTGTGGTTTCTACGATTGAGACGCACGGTGACGGTGCATGTGAAGTAGGCAATATAGGGCTTTTCGGGGTGGGGCCAGACTTGCTATAAGCAGGGGCGCCCCGCAACGGGGCGCGCGCGTCGAGAGAAGACGCACCCGATGCATTTGGAGAATGCAAGGGGGCCTGTAGCTCAATTGGTTAGAGCCGACCGCTCATAACGGTCTGGTTGCAGGTTCGAGTCCTGCCGGGCCCACCATTCCCCTATGAAGTTTTAGCCACAGCTTGACACAGGGACATACCTTCCCACCGGCCTAGACTCTGGCGGTTGCATGGTGTGTGGCCGATTCGGGGTTGGGGTTCGCTGCCAATACGCTGGCCGGGCACCTTTCCGCGGTCAGCTATGGCTATGAAGGCAAGGGCCTCGTGACGTGCGGTGCCCCGACCGCACCCGGATCGGCGTCAACAACACACCCACAATCAAGCGGGTACAAGATTTGATAGGGGCGGATGGCCTGCTCGGGCCCTGCCGAGTTTGCAGCCGTAAAGCGAAAAACTCTATCTTGGCGACAAGTTTGTGAAATCTGGTCTTTAACGACGACTAGAAAGTCAAAACATGTTCAATATCAAGAGGCTGATTTAGAAGCCCTTTGATATGGCATGCCTATAGTCATCTTCTCCAGATAATCAAAGAACCGTTCGGTTTGTATATCGAGTCGAGTATACGGGCTCTGGGCGCTCTTTTTGCTAGAATTGAATAAAAACAAATCCCTTGTCGGTGAATATCTTTTTGACCAAAATGAAGATGGCACCGAGTTCAAAGGCAAAAAAACATGTATCTCAATGGGTTCCGGTTCTGTCTGGCATTGGCCGCTAAGGCGTGCTTTCCGACACACGGAAAAGGGCTACATGCGGTTTTTTTGATGTCATGCGTTCTGTTCGGCTTGCTTTTGGTGCCCCTTCCCGCCAAGTCTGCCGACCAAGTTTCCCTTACATCTGAAGAAGTTCAGTGGATCCAGGATCACAAAAAAATCAGCGTCGGCATCATGTCCGACTGGCCACCGTTCAACAAAGTCGATTCCAGCGGGCAGTCTCACGGCATCAGCGCAGAGATCATTGCCGCCGTCGGTGATCGTGTCGGCCTGCAGATCGAGTTGGTTCCCGGGGTGTGGAAAGACATCTACCCGCAACTGGTGGAGCGCAAGCTGGATGCCTTGATGGACGTCACGCCGAAACCCGCGCGCGAACCGTTGATGAATTTCACCGACGAATATCTGTCCATTCCGCATGCCATCATTGCACAAAACAACGCGGCCCAACTCAACACGGAAGCCGACTTGGCGGGGTTGACCGTGGCGCTGGAAAAGGGCTTCGGCAATGTGAGGTGGTTTCGCGAAAATCACCCGGATGTGACCATTGTCGAATACCCAACCACGCGCGATTGCTTGGAAGCCGTGGCCCAAGGCAAGGCGGATGCCTACGTCGGCAATCGCGCCGTGGCGACGTACATCATGAAACAGGAGGTGATGCACAACCTCACCGTCCATGGCCGTTTGACACGCGCGCCGACCATTTTGGCGATCGGCGTACGTAAAGATGTGCCGCTGTTGCAGAGCATTTTGCAAAAAGGTTTGGCGGAGGTCGAAACCACCGCCAAGCAAGACATTCTGGCCCGTTGGACGGGGATCGGAGGCGGTTCGGGCACTGAGGCGAAGGTTAAGTTAACGCCCACGGAAAGGGCTTGGTTGCAACAAAATCCAACCATCACCGTCGCCAACGAAATGGATTGGCCGCCGTTTGATTATGTTGATGGAGGCGTGCCGCAAGGGTTGAGCGTCGATGTGATGAATCTGATTGCGCAAAAGACGGGATTGCGCGTGAAGTATGTGAACGGATACTCGTGGGCGGAACTTCTCGAACGGTTTAACCGCGGTGATATCCTTGTGCTTCCGGCCCTCTATTGGACCGATGAACGCGCCAAGACCATCGATTATACGAAAGCCTATGCGGTCACCCCTTCGGTTCTGGCATTGCACAATGATCATGCGGATTTAAACACCCTTGATGCGCTCAAAGGACACAAGATCGGCGTGGTCAAGGGATTCGCCACCGCAGATTTACTCGCGCAAAGGTATCCAGACCTGGAACTGGTTGAGGTCGGCAATGTCCTGGATGGGTTGCAACGTGTTTCGGTCGGTTCGATAGACGCCTTTTTCGGAAGTTTGGGCGTTATTTCGTTTACGCTCGACACCAACGTCGTGCCCAACATCAAGTTGTCGTTAGACCCGGGCTTGAAAACCAACAATGAAACCGAATTGCGGATGGGCGTTTTAAAGACGACCCCGGACTTGTACAGAATCCTCCAAAAAGGTCTGGACGCCATCACCTCAGCAGAACTGCGTAGTCTGCGCAAACGGTGGCTTCCCATTGCCGAATTGAACGTGGATGTGTCCTCCGCGCAACCGGTTCAGGACATCGTGATCCCCCAAGATGAAGCGCCGTTGCTGATATTGGTTGCGGGAACGCTGGTTGTGTTCGTCGTTTTGGTGGTGCTGATGCGGTTGCTGCTGAAGTCTACCAAGTACGACAGAGTCGCGCTTCAAATGGGGGGGGTGCGCTTTCGCATGGTCATGGTCGGCACCCTGGGCATATTGGTGATCTTTGTCGCGGCTGTCGGGTGGTTCGCTTACGAGCACAACCGATCGCGCATCGTGGCAGGGGTGGGGCTCAATCTGCGCACGGTTTTGTCGAGTACGGTCGAGCGGTTGCGGATCTGGCGCGAGGAAAAAGAATCCTTGGTCGCGCAATTGGGGCAGTCGCCGGAGCTGTTCAACCTGACCCGCGATTTGATCAAGATCCCACGCAATGCGCAAGCTCTGAGGGCGTCGGCGATTCAGACTGAAATACGCGCCGTTTTTCTGCGTAACGAAAAAACCAATGGGGCACGGGATTTTTACATCATTTCCCAAGACGGCACGACTCTGGCCTCTATGGATGACAGAGGCTTGGGTCAGATCAATCCCATCATGAACGTGTATCCCGAACTCTTGAAGCAATCGTTCGAAGGCGAGAGCGTCTTCATTCCGCCGTTGAACATCGGTCCTTCAAAATCTGAGAACGACGAGCCCCGGTCAGCAATGTTCGCCACTGCCCCAATCAAGGATGCCAGAGGCGTCGTCTATGCCCTACTGGTCCAGGCTTTGGATCCAGCCGGCGATTTTACGCGCATCCTACAGACAGGAATGATCGGCGAAAGTGGCGAAACGTATGCGATCGACAAACAGGGAAGGCTGATTTCCGCAAGTCGGTTTGAAAAGGAATTGGTGGACATCGGTCTGCTGAATAACGGTCAGCGTAGCATCTTCAATGTGGTGTCGCGCGTGCCCATGGACGATGGCGCAGGGCAGCTCACCTTCATGGCGCAAGAAGTGCTGAACGGAAAATCTGGTATGGACTTGACCGGTCATGCGGATTATCGCGGTATTCCGGTTTTGGGGGCGTGGGTGTGGCTGAACGACTGGGGGGTTGGCGTTACAACCGAAATAGATGCGAACGAAGCGCTTGAACCCGCCATCACACTGCGCAACACATTCGTCTTCATCATCGGTTTGACGCTGTCACTGTCGGTAGGGGCGACCCTGTTCACCATGGCGTTGGGCGAACGTACCAGCCGCGCACTGTTGCGCGCCAAGGAAGAATTGGAAGACCGCGTCAAAGCCCGAACCCGTGAGGTCAAAGAGCAACGCGACCTGGTCAGGGCGGTGATGAGTTCCATGACCGTGGGCGTTGTCGCATTCGATAAAAATTTGAAGCTTATTGCGTGGAACGATCAGTATCTGAAGGTGAGAGGCTATCCCGAAGAACTGGTCTTCGAAGGGGCATCGTTCGAGGATCTCACGCGATACGATGTCGAGCACGATGAATTCGGCGATCAAGACCCGGAGCGAGCCTTTGCGGAGAAGATTGAAACTGCGCGCCGCTTCGAAGCGCACAATTTCGAACGCAAACGCCCAAATGGCAAGTACATCGAAGTGCGTGGCGGACCGATTACGGGGGGAGGCTTCGTCAGCATCTTTGCCGACATCACCACACGCAAGCAAACAGAGCGTGCGCTCAACATGGCGTTGGAGGAAAATAAGCGCCAGACCGAACGCTTTCGCAATCTCACCAGCAATCTACCTGCAATGGTGTTTCAGTTCATGGCGTTGGGGCCGGAGCAAATACACATCACCTATGCCAGTCCCTTTATGAACGAAACTTTCGAATTCGGCGACGCAGATGAAAACGATGTCACGGATATTTTTTACGAACATTTGCACGAGGCCGATGACCAGAACGTGCGCGAGGCGTTCCGCGAGGTGATCGCCAGCAATGGATTTTTGAAAGAGCGCTTTCGCATTCGCCGCGCCAACGGTGAAGTGCGTTGGCTGGAAGCCGCCGCGCGTTGCTATGAGGTTACCGACGGCTTCATGCAATGGGATGGCTTGATCCTAGACATTACCGAACGCAAGAAAGCCGAAGAGGCACTGCGCGAAAGCGAAGAACAAAATCGCTTAATTTTGGAGTCTGCCGGTGAAGGTATTTTTGGCCTCAATGCCGACGGCACCACGGCCTTCGTCAACCCCACGGCGTGTCAGATACTTGGCTTCGAGGCAGAGGATTTGGTGGGAAAAAAAATGCATGAGTTGGTTCACCACAGTTATCCTGACGGTTCCGCTTATCCGCGTGAGAAGTGCCACATGTTTGCGGCCTATCAAGATGGTGAGGTGCGTCGCGTCAACGACGAGGTGTTGTGGCGTAAGGATGGAACCAGTGTTCCGGTTGAATACACCGCAACGCCAATCCACAAGTTAGGAGATGTGGCCGGTGCGGTGGTGACGTTCCAGGACATCACTCTGCGCAAACAAGCCGAAAATGCGTTGCTGGAAAGCCAGCAGTTGTTGAACAGCGTCATCGACAACAGCGCCGCGGTTATCTTCTTTAAAGATAAGTATGGCGTCTATCAGTTGGTCAACCGACGCTGGGAAGAGGTGACGGGGGTGAAGCGCGAAGATGTGATCGGTAAAACCGATTTCGATGTCTTCCCCAAAGACATGGCCGAGCAGTTTTGGGCCAACGATCTCGACGTTATTCGCCGTATGGAATTGATCGAGACGGAAGAAAAAGTCTCCAAAGATGGTGTGGAAACCGTCTTCCTATCGCTCAAGTTCCCATTGGTGGATGCGGATGGGAACGCCGATGGCATTTGCGGTATGTCCACCGACATCACCGATCGCAAGCGCATGGAATCCGAAATCACCGATGCGCGCGACAAGGCCGAAAGCGCCACCCGCGCCAAGTCTGCGTTCCTCGCGGCGATGAGCCATGAAATCCGCACGCCGATGAACGGCGTGGTGGGTATGATCGACTTGTTGCGTGAAACGGAACTGGACACCGAACAGGCGCAGATGATGACCACAGTGCGTGACAGCGCTTTTGCACTGCTGCAGATCATCAACGACATTTTGGATTTCTCGAAAATCGAGGCGGGCAAGTTGACGTTGGAAACCATTCCGGTTTCGATCCGCGATGTAGTCGAGGGGGTCGCGGAAACATTGATTCCCAACGCCACCGCGAAAAAAGTTCGGTTCGTCAATTTCATCGACCCCGCCATCCCACACTGGGTGTTGAGTGATCAGGTGCGTTTGCGCCAGATCTTGTTCAACCTTTTGGGCAATGCCGTGAAATTCACCGAAACCACAGAGGATCACCAAGGCTTGGTGAAGCTGCGCGCCGATCTGGTGCAAGGCGAAACTGCGGGCAAGGCGACGGTCAGATTCGCGATCATCGACAACGGTATCGGGATGAGCCCGGATGCCGTCAAAAATTTGTTCAAGCCGTTCACACAGGCTGAAAGCTCGACCACGCGGCGGTTCGGCGGCACCGGACTGGGGTTGTCGATCTGCAAAAACCTTAGCGAACTGATGGGCGGTGAGATCAAGGTTGAAAGTGCCAAAAACAAAGGGTCCACCTTTACGGTCGAGCTGTCCTTCAAGGTAGATGACAGCCGTTCCCCGCCCAAGGATGAACCCAGTCTGGCCGGGCTGCGCATGTTGCTGGTCAGCAACGAAGACTTGTTCTTCGAGCATATCCCTCCTTACATTGACGGGCGTGGCGGCACCCATGAGAACGTCAAAAACTTATCCGAGGTTGAAGCCGTTGCCAGCCAAGCGGTCGATGATGCAATGCCGTTTGACATCGTCGTGTTCGGCGCAGATTTCGGCAGAGACAAGATCGACACCGCGATCGACGTCTTGCGCACCAACGCCAAACTCAAGGGTCTACGTTTCGTTGTCCTTACCTCGGACCGCAAAGCCAAAAAAGGCATGGTGTTGCCGGACGAAGTCGTGGTCGATACCAGTCCGATGAAGCGTTCGCGCTTCCTCCACGCCCTTGGCGTGGCCAGCGGTCGGTGCAGCCCCGACATCGAAGACAGTCATGAAAAGCTGACAGCTGGCGCAGCCAAGGCGCCGACCCCGGACGAAGCCGCCGCACTGGGGCGCTTGATCTTGGTGGTCGAAGACAACAAGACCAATCAAGACGTCATTCGCCGCCAACTCAATGCCTTGGGCTACGCATGCGAACTGGCCGACGACGGCCAGAAGGGGCTTAATGCCTGGAAAACGGGTCGCTATAGCCTAGTTCTAACGGATTGTCATATGCCGGAAATGGATGGTTACGAAATGACCGGTGCCATCCGTGCGGTGGAGAAAGACCAAGGTGACATCGACCATATGCCGATTGTCGCCATCACCGCCAATGCTCTGCAGGGTGAAGGTGATCGGTGTTTGGCGTCGGGCATGGACGACTATCTGACCAAGCCTTTGGAAATGGCGTTGCTCAAAAAAGTCCTGGCAAAGTGGATGCCCGTCAGTGTGGAGGGAGACCTGGCACGCCCAGACGAACCGAAACTCGACGCACCCAAGTCCGCACTGGCGTCGACGGACGTCATTGATCCGAGTTACCTGCGTGAAACCTTCGGCGACGACGACCTGATCAACGAGATCTTGAAAGACTACGTCGCGCCGTCCAAAGGCATCATCGATGAAATCGATGCGGCATTTGTGGCCAGGGATGCTGACGGGGTCGGCAAAGCCGGGCACAAACTGAAATCGTCGTCCCGCGCCATCGGCGCGAACGCCCTGGCGGACTTGTGTTTCGAACTGGAAAAAGCCGGAAAAAGTGCTGACTTTGCCTTAATCGAAACCCTTTATCCACAATTGGCTCCCGCGTTCAACGCCGTCGTAACCCATATCGAGAATTTGTGAGGTGCACATGGTTCAGTCACTTGAAAATCTCGTTGTTCTTCTCGTCGATGACGAACAATTTATTCGCCAACTGGTTGCCCGCTTGCTGCGCGATATGGGGGTAAGGGAAGTGATGACCGCCGAAGACGGCGAAGACGCCGTTAAAAAACTGAACACCTATGCCGGACGTATCGGGTTGGTCATCTTGGATCTGGAAATGCCCAACAAGAACGGATTTCAGGTCATTCAAGAGGTTCGCCGCGGAACCCTCAATATTGACCCGAACTTACCCATCATCATCCTCACCGGACACGGTCAACAAGGTGCTGTGAAATCAGCAGTGAAACTTGGCGTGCACGGTTTTTTGGTCAAACCCATGTCCCGCGATGCCTTGGAAAAACGCATCAAGGTGGCGTTGAGTTCCGGGCCCATCGACCCCGCCCGTTTGGAGAAGCAAAATCATGAGTGACTCATCAACCGGTCTTGCCGGTTTGACGTATTTGATTGTCGATGACGAGGAATTCATCCGCACCCTGATCGGGCGGATACTCGAAAAGATCGGTGGGGTAAACATTCGCACCGCCAACAGTGGTACTGGAGCGTTGGCGACCATCGATGCCGACGGTGCGCCCGACATCATCCTGTGCGATCTCAACATGCCTGAAATGGATGGCATCGAATTTCTGCGCCATCTGGTGGAACGGGATTTCAAAGGTGGTGTCGCTTTGATCAGTGGCGAGGACAAGCGCATTCTCGATACCGTGGCGCAATTGGGCATGGCGCAGAATTTAACCATTCTCGGTGCGCTGTCTAAACCCATTACCCCAGCTGGATTGCTGGAGCTTTTGCAAAAATTCCTCAATAGAGCCGAAGCCCGTGGCCCGCGCGCGGGCGTTGAAGTCAGCGCCGCAGAACTCAAGGCCGCGCTCGACGGCGGCAAGTTGACGGCGTATTTCCAACCCAAGGTTTCGGTGCAAACGCGCCAGTTGGTCGGGGTGGAAACACTGGTGCGTTGGATCGATGTGGACAAAGGCTTCATCCCTCCCGACGCGTTCATCTCGGTAGCGGAAAACAACGGCCTGATCGACCAGCTGACCGACACCGTGTTGGCGGTGGCCATGCAGCAAGGCGGCGCTTGGTTGGAAAACGGTCTGGATTTGAAGATCGCCGTGAACCTCTCGATCGACAATCTGAACCGTTTGGACCTTCCCGAATTTATTGTTGCCGCAGCTCAGGGCGCAGGTATGAATCCGCACCATGTGGTGTTGGAAGTGACAGAAAGCCGCTTGATGCAAGATGTCATCAAGCCCTTGGAAATTCTCACCCGCTTGCGGCTCAAGGGCATGGCGCTGAGCATCGACGATTTCGGCACCGGCCATTCATCTATGGAACAGCTTAAACGCATTCCCTTCACCGAATTGAAAATCGATCGCGCTTTCGTCAACGGCGCCGGGCGCGACAACACCGCGCGCTCAATCTTGGAATCCAGCGTGGACCTGGCGAAAAAGCTCGGCATGTCGATCGTGGCCGAAGGGGTCGAGGATCAAGAGGATTGGGATTTGGTTGCAAGCCTCGGCGTCGACCTCATTCAGGGTTATTTCGTTTGTCGTCCGTTGCCGGGGCCAGATTTACAGGACTGGCTTTCCGATTGGAATGCCCAGACCCAATAGGATTTACCATGGACTTCTCCGCCCTCACCATATTGATTGTCGATGACGAACAGTTCGCCCAGATGATCCTGTCGAAGGTCTTGCAGGGGCTAGGCGTGAGCGTTGAGCGCATCCTGATAGCCGACACGGGGATGGCGGCGCTGGAGCAACTCGAATCCCACCCCGGCACCATAGATCTGGTTATTAGCGATATCGAAATGCCGGAAATGACTGGGTTTGAATTGGCGCGCAAAATTCGCTACGGCATCGTTGAGCGCTATCGCAAAATTCCCTTTCTCATGCTGACTGGCCAAGATACCGAAGACAACGCCCGCAAAGGCCGGATTCACAAAATAGACGGCTTTATCGTCAAGCCACCCAAGCCGGATGATCTGCGCCTGCGCATCCAGACGGCTTTGAGCTGATTGAAATTTTAAAGTACTCGGGCTTGATGGCCTAAAATCAGAGTGAGCTTTCGGACTTTTAATCCCCTCCCTCGACGGAAGCACCGCTCAGGGAGAGACGGAGGTAATTTCGGGCACTTCCTGCAAAAACGTCTTGCTCACCAGATCGGTGGCTTGGTTGTGCAGGTAGCGGTTCATGAACATGTTGAAGGCGGAGTGGTGGCGCAGTTGGTCGACGACCAAGGGGCTGGTCACGCGCAAGATCCAACGATAGCGGTGTTCCCCCGGATCATCCAATGTTTCGGTGGTGGTCACCTCGCGTACTCCGGGAATGTCGGCCAAAATGTTACGTCCGCGTTTGACGATCAATGCGGCGTCCGACGCATCGCAGTTGGGCAGGTTGAACTTAATGATGTGATCGACCAAGTTCCATGGCTGGCATTGTTCCAACACCTCAGCCGCACGGCCGGCACTACCCCACACGCGCATCAGGCGGTCGGCCTCTTCCTCGACGACCTGTCGAACGCCGCTGAGCAGGCTCAGGTATCCGTCTTTTCTGTTTTTCGTGTTATCGCGCAACAGGTGCGCCGCGCGGTCGGTCAGGGCCGTGAAATAGTTGATCTTGGCGATGCCGTTGGCGATGAGGCGGCGAAACTGATCATCGGTCAGACCTGAACTGCCATGCAATACCAGCGGCATGTTCAAGGCTTCGTTGATTTGGCGCAACCGGACAAAATCCAGGCGGGGCTTACCGGTGTTGCGACCGTGAACGGTGCCGATGGATACGGCCAAGAAATCGACCTCGGTGTAGCGAACGAAACCGGCGGCTTCGGCGGCGGTTGTAAGGACGATCTCGTCACCGTTATCGGGGACGTAACCCATCTCAGCTTCGACCGGTATGCCACAAGCATGGGCCACCTTGACCACCTCTTTGGTGAGATCGATGTTTTGTTGCAGTTCCAAGTTCGAACCGTCGATCATCAGGCTGTTGCAGCCGTGGCGGATGCCCGAAACGATCCCAGCCAAATTTTCACCGTGGTCGAAATGTATCGCCACCGGCACGCTGCTCATGCGCGCCGCAGCCTCGACCGCCGGGGCAAGCAGCGCCAAATTGAAATGAGTGAGATGAGGTTCGGCCAAGCCGATGATTACCGGCGCCCGACACTTTTCGGCGGCATCGATGATGCCTTGCAGCATGTCCAGATTGACGACATCGAATGCCCCGACGGCGTACTTATTTTCATAAGCATGCCGAAGCATGTCGCGCATGTGTACCAGTGCCATCGTACCTATCCCGCCTTACTGTCTATTTTTTGATTTTGGGAAATAGAGAACTTGGTGTGTCTCATCCTCATCGTCCAGTTGGTTTTTCAACAATGTATCCATCAGTCCGAGAACAGTGTTCAAAATCATTCCTGCATGGCCGTGGTAGTAGCGCAATGTGCATGGCACCGGTTCGTGAAGACCGCGGTTTTCTTCGGGCTGAAAATCCACCCACGCCGCCACCGGTAAATCGTGAAAAGCGCGATCCACGATGATCCAAGCCTCGTTTTGCAAAATCAAATCCAGGGTCTTCAGTCCCGGCAACAGCAGACGGATACTCGGCGGCGTTCGCTTCAGCGCACGCAACGCGATGTTGTAGTGCACGGCCTCGACCTGATCGGGCCATTGTGACAAAACCGGGACCTCATCGTGGCGCGTGTACATGCGGGTGTTACTCGTCTCCCGCCAATTCGTCTTCGCCTTCCCATCCAGCGGCCTTCGCCTTGTTCAGCGCATCCTCTTGAATGCGCATGAAATTCGCACGGATGTCGTCAGGTAGGTTGCCGACTAAAAATCCGTACTTTTCCCACTCGGCATTAACTTTGCGCCACAAATCCTCGATGCCCGGCGCAAGCCACCCTTCGCATGTTTCGGACTCGGGGATCAGGCCAAATACCCACGCATCGCGAATGATCTTGGCGGTATCGGTCATGCCTCCATTGAGGTCGTTGTCGATGCCGACGTAGCGTTTCAGTTCACTCATAGTCGAGACCCTCTGTTAACTGGTGAGGCTGGCGAACAGGCTCGGCAGCTTTTCTGGCAAGCGGTCGACATGATCGACCACCGTATAGTTGTTGGCCCCAAAGATCCGTTTGACATAGGTGTCGGCATTGGGGTCCAAAGTCAGGCAGTAACTTAGGATACCCTTTGAATACAGTTCCTCAACCGCCTTCTTCGTGTCATGACGCAGGTGTTGAGGATCGCGTTCGTCGATGTCGGCCGGTGCGCCATCGGTGACCAGCAGCAAAAGTTTGCGCCGTTCTGGCTGTTTCAAAAGATGATGTCCGGCGTGGCGCATGGCAGCGCCCATGCGCGTGGACAGGCCACCCTTCATGCCGTCTAGGCGCGCCTTGGCCTCATCATCGAACTTCTGCTTGAAGTCCTTGAAGCGATAATAATGCACATCGTGCCGTCCGTCGGAAGCAAAGCCATGCAAGGCGAACGGATCGCCGATGCCGTTGATGGCGGTGGCCACCAAGGTTGCGGCCTCGCGGGTCAGTTCCAGAACCGTTTTTTCCGAACCATCCATTTTTTCATTGGTCGATTCCGAGAGGTCAAGCAGCACCGTCACCGCCAAATCGCGGTTCTTGATCACGTTGCGCATGGTGATGCGCGGGTTGGGTTGTTCACCCATGCGGATCGAAATCATCGCATCGACGGCGGCGTTGATGTCGATCTCATCGCCATCTTCCATATTGCGTTCGCGCTGCACGCCTGCGGGGCTGAGCATATCGATAATCTGCCTGATGCGGTGCGCCACCGGTTTGTGTTCGGTGAGAATGCGGTCCACCTCTTCGGCATCGCCCTTGGTCGCGCGGCGCTCATATACGGTCGCCCAGTCGGGACGGTAGAGTTGCACCTGGTAGTCCCATTCTTGGTAATGGAACGGCTCCGATATGGGTTCCTTGCCCCACATCTCGTTAAAGCTGACGGTCGCTTCACCGGCATCTTCGTAGGGCATGAATTTGGTGGAACAAATCCAGATTTCCTGCGCGTCATCGCCGGCCAGTTCGCAATCGACCTCATTGGCCATTTCAACCGCACTGACATATTTGCGCACTTGGCGTTGGCTGGCGGGAATGTATTCGACGCCATGCTGGGTCCAGTCGAATTCCTCGAACTCCCAAACGAAACGATTGTCGTCGCGATACGGAATGCGGATCGATTCCAAAATGCGCAGGCTGGGCACGTCCTTGCGTTCGGCAAAGAGGTGAAACAACTCCATGCCCAGATCCCAGGAAAACTGATTGTCGTCTTGTCGAGTCTCGATCTCGGCGTGGAACCGGTCGGCCATGGCGTCGAGTTTTTCGTCGCCGGTCGTCTGTGACGCGTCGTTGAGGCAATAAGCGAAACGCTCCAACAGTTTCACCGTGGGGTGTTCCAACTTGCCTTGGTGGTCGATGGCCAACAAGCTGCCCCACAGTTTTTTGAGGCCGGGGAAATCCTTGACGGCTTGATACTCGACCCGCGCGTCCTCAATCAGGCCGATGAAAAACATCTGCGCAGGGCTGATGGCCTCCGCCGAAATCGGTGCGGTGGTGTAACAGATGTGCGCGGCCAGATGCGCCACTTGTGCGCGGTACAATTCAAGGCCCGCGATATCGCCAATGGGGTCCACGGCATCGGGCAAGTGCATCACGTGGTGCTCGATGTAAGGCTTGAATCCTTCGTAGTCGGCTGCGGTGGGACGCAGGAAAAAATCGCGGCCCCACAGTGCGCGCAGATAGAAATTGAGTTTGCGCTGGGTGTCGATGAACAACGTGCCGCGCCGTTCCTTTTGCAGCATCTTCTTGCTGTCGGCGCTTTCCAGGTTGAAGTACTTGACCAGATTGTTCAGATCGCGCCGGTATGCCTCCGCACCGAAATTGGCCCAGCGCTTCAGACCAGACAAAGTTAGCTTGGACAGCAACTCGTCGATGTTGCCGAGCATTGGTCGCAGTCCGCGCGACGCCTTGGCCGAAAGCTGGTGCACCAATGTCAGGTAGCCGCGCAGAAGTTCCGGGTCGCCCAAGCGCCGCGCCGCCGTAGGCAGGCTGGAGAACAGCAGGGCAATCACTTCGCCCGACGTCATGGACGATAGCTTCATCGCCGCCTCAATGCAGTCGCGGATCACATCCTCGCCGCATTCCTGAACCACGGCGGGCATTTCTTCCAGATACGACAGCACCACATCGTGACCGCGGCCCAGGTTGCACAGGCCCTTGGCACCTTCCAGATAGTCGCTCAGCCCCGCCGGTGACATCACGCGGGCGGCTTCGTGGAAGGTGGCTTCCAAGGTGTCCTGGATCTCAGGGCCGGCTTTCGCCAGACACGCTTTGTAGTCTTCGAGATCGATGGTCATGACCGAACCTCACGCTGCCAAAGTGGATGGACGTCTTCGCTTTAATTGACGAAGAAGGTGTGAACGGCGGCATCGAGCGTTTCGCGCATGTCCGGGTCGTCGGTGAGCGGCGTCACCAAAGTCATTTGGCACGCGGCGGTCGGCTCGACGCCTTCGGCGATCATCTGGCCGGCGTAAACCAACAAGCGGGTTGAAATGCCTTCGTCCAAGCCGTGACCCTTGAGGTTGCGGGTGCGGTGCGCGATTTGCACCAGCTTTGCCGCGATATCGCTGGAAACGCCGGATTCCTCGGCGACGATCTCGGATTCCAGTTCAGCGCTCGGATAATCGAAGTCCAACGCGCCGAAGCGTTGCTTGGTCGATTGTTTGAGATCCTTCATCAGGCTCTGGTAACCCGGGTTGTAGGAGATCACCAACTGAAAGTCCGGGTGCGCCTCGATCAGTTCGCCCTTTTTGTCGAGCGGCAGGGTGCGGCGGTGGTCGGTCAATGGGTGGATGACGACGGTGGTGTCTTGGCGTGCTTCGACCACTTCGTCGAGATAGCAGATCGCACCGATGCGTGCGGCGGTGGCCAGCGGGCCGTCCTGCCACTTGGTGCCGTCTTTGTCCAACAGGTAGCGGCCCACCAAATCCGACGCGGTCATGTCTTCATTACAAGCCACCGTGATCAACGGTCGACCGAGCTTGTGCGCCATGTACTCAACGAAGCGCGATTTTCCGCAACCCGTCGGACCTTTCAGCATCACCGGCATGCGGCGTGCGTAAGCAGCTTCGTAAAGCGCTTCCTCGTTGCTGACCGGTTTGTAAAACGGGGCCTTCTTGATTTTGTACTGTTCAGCGATGTCGTTACCCATGACGCCAACCTCTAAATTTTTACGTTGTGTTCGCCACCCGGAAATTTGGGCGGGGCCAAAAAAGCCCCTGGCCTAGCCAAGGCCGGACCAGGGGCTTGGTCGGTTCGGGATCGAACCCGGCGCCGGTTAGACCGGCTTGCCGCGGAAGACCACCATTTCCGCGCCCTTGGATTGGGCGTAGTTGTCGTAGCCCACCAGACGGACGTGGTTGTTGGGGTGTGCCTTGTGACAGGCTTCGGCTTCGTTCAAAACGCGGTCCACGTCGGTTTCGCCAAACAGCGGCAGTTTCCACATGTACCAATAGTGATCGAAGGCATTTTCCGGTTCGGTATGTTCGATGGCCGGGTTCCAGCCTTTCGAGACGATGTATTCCACCTGCTTGCGGATGCCGTCAGCGGACATGGTCGGCAAGTAGGAGAAGGTTTCGAACTTGCGGCTGCTGGTGTCGTTCAAGCTCGACTTGTAATCTTGCATTTCGCTCATTTTCTGTTCCTTGTTCTCAAATCGAATTCAGTAAGTTTTCTGTCCGGGGGTGGGGTGACCGCAAGGGCCACCCCAGCAACGCGGACGTTCAAACCTTACCGGTGAGCAACGTCGAGCTTGTCGACGGTGTCGAATTCGAACTTGATTTCTTTCCAGGTTTCCATGGCCATCTTGAGCTCTGGGCTGCTGCCCGCGGCGTTGGTGAGGATGTCCTTGCCTTCCTTCTCGAGTTCGCGCCCCTGATTGCGGGCCTCGACGCAAGCTTCCAGCGCCACGCGGTTGGCGGCGGCGCCTGCGGCGTTGCCCCACGGGTGACCCAAGGTGCCGCCACCGAACTGCAGCACGGAGTCGTCGCCGAAAATGGAAACCAGCGCCGGCATGTGCCACACGTGGATACCGCCCGAGGCAACCGGCAGAACGCCCGGCATGGAGCCCCAGTCCTGGTCGAACATGATGCCGCGGCTGCGGTCTTCCTTGACGTAGGAATCGCGCATCAAGTCGATCCAGCCCAAGGTCGCGTCGCGGTCGCCTTCCAGCTTGCCGACCACGGTGCCGGAGTGCAGGTGATCGCCACCGGACAAACGCAGCATCTTGGTCAACACGCGGAAGTGGATGCCGTGATTGGGGTTGCGGTCGAGCACGGCGTGCATGGCGCGGTGGATGTGCAGCAACATGCCGTTGTCGCGACACCAGTTGGCCAAACCGGTGTTGGCGGTGAAGCCGCCGGTCAGATAGTCGTGCATGATGATCGGCGCGCCGAGTTCTTTGGCGTATTCGGCACGTTTGTACATTTCTTCCGGGGTCGGTGCGGTGACGTTCAGGTAGTGACCTTTGCGTTCACCGGTTTCGGCTTCGGCCTTGTTGATCGCTTCCATGACGAAATCGAAACGCTGACGCCAGCGCATGAACGGCTGCGAGTTGACGTTTTCGTCGTCCTTGGTGAAGTCCAGGCCACCGCGTAAGCATTCGTAAACGGCGCGACCGTAGTTCTTCGCCGACAAGCCGAGCTTCGGCTTAATCGTGCAACCCAGCATCGGGCGACCGTACTTGTTCATCACGTCGCGTTCGACCTGGATGCCGTGCGGCGGACCGCCACAGGTCATGACATAAGCGTGCGGGATGCGCACGTCTTCAAGACGCAGCGAACGCACAGCCTTAAAGCCGAACACGTTGCCGACCAGCGAGGTGAGGATGTTGACCACCGAACCTTCTTCGAACAGGTCGATCGGGTAGGCGATAAAGGCGTAAAACGCTTCGTCGTTGCCTGGCACGTCTTCGATCGCGTAGGCGCGGCCTTTATAATAGTCCAAATCGGTCAACAAATCGGTCCACACCGTGGTCCAGGTGCCGGTCGACGATTCCGCAGCCACAGCGGCAGCAGCTTCTTCACGCGGCACGCCTTCTTGCGGGATGACCTTGAAGCAGGCCAGAAAATCAGTGTCTTTCGGAGTGTAATCGGGCAGCCAGTATGTCTCCCGATATTCCTTCACCCCGGCTTGGTAAGTTTTCGCCATGTTGCGTTGCTCCTAGTTGTGCCCCCTGTTTGTGTGCAGATAATTCCAACTCCACACCTTGGGCTTTCGACTTCATGGCAAAAATCTAGTTGACGAACGAAATAACAAACAGTTAATTGTTTTTATATTCATCATTTACAAAAGTATATGGATAGATGTTTCACGCAACCCTTCAACAACTGCGCCTGTTTGCCTCAGTGGCGCGACACAAGAGCTTCACCCGCGCGGCAGAGGAGGTGCACCTCACCCAGCCGGCGGTGTCCATTCAGGTCAAACGCTTGGAAGATAAGATCGGCATGCCCCTGATGGAGCAGATGGGGAAAAAACTGCACCTGACTGTTGCTGGAGAGGAAGTATTCGACGCCTGCAAGGATGTGCTGCAGCGCCTCGGCGAACTGGAAACGGCTTTGGACGATCTGCGCGGCGAAGTGGCCGGACCGTTGAACGTAACGGTGGTCAGTTCCGCGAAATACTTTCTGCCCCACTTGTTGGGAAGTTTCGTGCGCCGATATCCGAAGGTCGAGCCACGACTGAAAATCACCAACCGGGCAAATGTATTGAGCAGTCTGGCCGCCAACGAAAGCGACATATATGTCATGGGCCAACCGCCCGAAGATTTGCCGGTGGTCGAATATCCGTTCTTGGAAAACGTACTGGTCGTCGTCGCGCGCCCGGACCATCCGTTGGCCGACGAAAAGGCCATCACCTTGGAACGTCTCGCCGATGAACGTTTCGTGGGTCGGGAAAGCGGTTCGGGTACGCGTAAAGCTGTCGAACAAATGTTCAACGATCAAAATCTGAAAATCGTTCCCTACATCGAACTCGCCAGCGCCGAAGCGATCAAGCAAGGCGTCATCGGCGGACTGGGCATTGCGGTTCTATCGCTGCACAGCCTGCACTTTGAATTGGATGCAGGCGCATTGGTGGCGCTGGACGTCAAGGGCTTCCCCTTGCGCAGGCGATGGTACGCCGCACACCGTAAAGGCAAGCGGTTATCGCGCGCGGCGCAAACCTTCCTCACGTATCTGCAAGAAGAAGGCGAGCAAGAAGTCGCCCACTTAATCGCGGTTGGGCACGATAGACAGATCTGATCGCCGTAGATGCGTCGGTTCCGCTCAGTGGCAACTCCAGATCTTCGTCGCGTCGTTGGAAATGACAAAAGGTGTCGGTTCCATTTTGGAATGTCGCAAAAAGGGTTTTGGGAGGCTAAAAATCACAATTCAACGTGTCATTTATCACGCCTTGAGTTGTCGCCGGATTGCATTATCACAGCTTAATGTGTCGCTGAATTTAGCAAGGATGTTATGAATTCTGATGGTTAAATCAGGTGGGTTGCCAAGGTCTTGATGATCTTCCCCTTACTGACGGGGCCAGTTGTCCCTAAGCGGACACCCAAACCGAATATCCAAAACGCCGCCTCTTTGAGACGGTGTTTTTGATTTCCCTACTTTGTCAGCTCCATTTCTTGAAAAGCTTTTAACGCTCCTGGGTGTGTGGGGGCGAGACGGCTCTGGATCATGTTCTCTAGCTTTAGAATCGCGAACGAGTCGTGCAGTCTGCGAAAATCATCAATATGTGCGAGGACTTGTTTCGCCACGGTATAGACTTTGTAGTCAGGTGTATCCGCAGATGTCACCAGTATGCCTTGAACGCCAAAACTCGCCACATCACCGGATGTTCCCTCATACAAACCACCGGGAATCACGGCATGACGATAATAGGGGTTCTCGCTCACCAAATTATCAATTTGGGGCCCGGTGACGTTCACCAGTTCGGCATCGCAAGAGCTTGCAACTTCCGAAATCGCGGCTGCTGGATGACCGACCGTGTAGACCATGGCGTCAAATTGATTGTCGCAAAAGGCATGGCTCATGTGCGCCGCGTCCAATTCGGTGGTCTCGGAGAAGTCCGCAGCGGTCATGCCGAAGGCCGCCATAACCACCTCCATCGTGCCACGTTGTCCCGAACCGGGGTTCCCGATGTTCACGCGCTTTCCCTTTAGATCGGCAAAGCCCTTAATTCCCAATCCCGGGCGGACAACAAGTGTAAACGGCTCAGAGTGGAGCGTGAGAACCACGCGCAAATTTTCAAATGGGCCGTCTTGTTTGAATTTCGAAGTCCCATGATATGCGTGATAAACCCAGTCGGACTGGGCAATCCCGAGATCCAGGCCACCATCACGAATGGTGCGAATGTTGTAGACCGAACCGGCCGTGCTTTCGGTAAAGCACCGTAGAGCGTGCTCAGCGCGCGCATCATTGACCAGCTTGCAAATCGAACTGCCTGCCGGGTAGTAAACGCCCGTCACACCGCCTGTTCCGACGGAGATACCGCCCTGTCCGGCATCAGCCTGAGTGCTCGCGCCGAAGATGGTCAAAGCCACTGTCAGGGCGCCGGACAACATAGATTTCAAACTCGATTTCAAACGCATCATCTTTTTACCTAGCCTTTGAAGCAGCTTTTTGGTCTGCTTCTGTGTTTTTTCATCTCGTCAATCAAATGTGTAGCCGTGTAATCAATACCCGGCTTCTCGTGAAAACAGGGATCTCACCCGGTTGAATGCATGCCCCGCCAGCGAATAGGGCTTGCTGTCTGCGTACACCCGCCCGCGCATAACGTGCTTAACGCCAGAACCGGAAAACTGAGAACGGTCTGTGAGCTTGACCGTCACTTGGTACAAACCGTGCTCCGGGGCCAATTGCTTGGCGGCATCTTCGCGCACGGGAATATCGCCGCCGTGCAGAGAGGCCAGCAAGGGTTCATCCAGAAACGCCACCGGAACGGATTGCACATCAACGATCACGCCGTCCAAAACGGAATAGTCACTGGCCTCAGGATAAAACCGCGCAGCGCTTCCGATCTCGATCAACGCACGGTTTCGATCGTCGACATATGCGTTCAGCTTTCCGCTGTCAGAGTCAACCAACAGAAACAAGGGCTGGTCTGGATTGATCCACCGCCCGGAACTCAAATCGGGATTGATATCCGTGATTGTACCGCTGAAGGGCGCGGCCACGGACAATCTGGTTTGTTGTACGAGCAAACCGTCCAAGCGTGCCTGCTCTTCGGACAATTGCTCCTCAAAGATACTGAGTTGGCGGGCGGCTACCTGACTGACGGCGGATTGTTCTATCGCCAACTTGATCACGCCAAGTCGACGTCTCGACTGGCCAATGTCTTGTTGCAGCTCGGGACTCGTAAGACGGAAGATGGTGTCGCCCTTTTTCACGGCACGCTCTTGCGTCGGGTAGTCGATCAACATGGCCGTTTGAGGAGCGTGAACGATCAAGCGCTGCTGTGGCGCGAGAACACCGGGCATGGACAAACGGAAGCTTTGCGGAACGAGAGCAAAAACGAGAAGGATGCCCAGCAACATCATCATACGCCGGGCCCTTTTTTGACCCAGCCAAGCCTTGCGGCCTTTGACCCAAATGCCAATTTCTTTGACGACAGGCTGAACCAGCAACAACCAAACTTCCAGCCCACCCATGATGATGCCGAATGGTTTGCCGAACATGATATATGCCAGCAATGCAAGACTTGCGAAGATGATGGCCCGGACCGTCCATGTCAGCCAGGCGAATCCCATCAAGAATGTGCGAAACCGTCGAGACGTTGTTTCCGGCGCGGGCCCAGGCCATCCCAAAACAAAGCGGCGCAGTCCCCATTTCCCCATTGCGAAACTACGGCCTTGGAGATTTCGAATGCCCAATGCGTCCGACAGGATGTAATAGCCATCGAAGCGCATAAACGGGTTGAGGTTGATGACCAAAGTGCCGATCCACCCCGTGCTCGCCAGAACGAAACAGGCCGTGCGTGCAGGGCTATCGGGCAAAATCAGCCAACCCCAGGTGGCAATAACTGCCAATACCGTTTCGGCCAAGATGCCGGCCGAGGATACAAAAAGCCGTTCACGGTTTTTTTCCAGCCGCCAAGTATCGCTGACATCCGTATAAGCCAAAGGTGCACCGAGAATGAAGGCCAAGCCCATCACCGGCACACGACAGCCATATCGTTTGGCCGTTAGGGCATGACCCAGTTCGTGGACGATCTTTGAAATGACGATGGCAGCTAGCAAGACCGCAACCCCTTGCAGATCCAAAAATCCTGCAAAGGTGGTGAGAAACTCATCCCACTGCCGCGTCACCAACGCTAGACCGCTGAGCCCGGCCAGTGTCACGAACATCCAAAACCAACGGCTAAAGGCAAAGTCCAATGCGTCAGCCATCACCCCGAGAAATTTATCGGGGCGGACCAGGCGGATACGAAAAAAGACGATCGAAGATAAAGATTTTTGAATTTTTCCGGCCCAACCAGGGTGCGGCAAACGGACAGGTGAAGACACCCGGCGCAGCAGTTGGTTTTGGTTGAGGTATGCGATGAACGCGCCCAACTCCCGGTGCGTGAGATGGTAGCGCGTTTCGGTCCGGATTGCGTCCAACACAGCCTCAACCGAGCCAAGCTTCCAGCGGGACAAAATCTCATAGGCCAGTGGGCGCAGTTCCAGATAGCGGTTTCGCAACGGATCGAAAATCAGCCATACGGCTTCTCCGCCGACATCTTTTGAACGGCCCATCAAACGCAATTCTTCACGTAGTGGCGGCAAGGCTTCAATGGTGGACTGTGCAGTCGCCATCTTTTCCCCCTATAGGCCGACAAACTGCCGAAGGGCGGCAATGGGGCGGCGCAACACGGCATAAGCCAAAGGAATGTTGCTTCCCTCCAATCGCGCCGTGCCCCGGGCTCCCAAAAAATCTCCATTCAAGGCATCAACGAAATCCGCCCGATAGCGATAAGCTAGGTTCCCCGCTGCGGTCGGTTGAGCCTGATAGCCGATGCTTGTCAATTGCGCGGCAATTGGATGGGTCGGGTCCATGTCCAGGAACAGTGTCGCGTCATCGCCAGTCGTTAGGGGAATCAGAGCGGCTGCCGACAGATCGATTTGGGCTTCCAGACGGTCCGGCTGCGCCACGGTCATCATGCGCTGTCCGGCCTTTACGGGCTGGCCCCGCCAGTTGAAGCGGTGATCATATAGGACCACGCCGCCGCTAGGTGCGGTGATGCGGTGGCGATTCAGCTTTTCCTTGGCGTTGTCCAGTTCCTGGCGGCGCAACTCCACCTTAAGTTCCCAAATGGCCAGCTTGGCCTTGCTTTCCAGATTTTGATAGGCCTCGTGGCGGAAGCGCTCCAGCTCCGCAATGGTCACAGCCAGAGAACGCTTGGCAACATTGTACCGCATGGCCAGTTCGGTTTGATCCATGCGGACCAGAACTTGCTCGGCTTTGACGTTTTGATAGGGCTCGACTTCGACCTCTGAGACGATGCCGTCAAACGGCGCTGTAATGGGAGTGGGTTTTTTTGCCACAACTTCTACGGGGGCCAGCGCGGTCATCGGCACCGGCCACACACCAACCAGAAGCAATCCAATTGCACCGCCGATCAGCCAACGGCGACGATTGACGCCGCGAAAGCGGCGCAGCCAAGGGCGGTCATCCAATGCCACGAGTGCATGGCCATAGCACTCGGCCATCGGTTCGGCGATCAAGCAATCTTTGTTTTCAAACGCTGATGCACGCATCACCAGCAACACGCCAGCCAAGCCGCCATCTGGGTGTTTAAGCGCCATCCACATGGCGTGCGCAGGCAGTCCTCCCGCGATCTCTTCAGGTGGGTTCAAGGCGGCGGTCTGAAACGTTTCGATGGTATCGCCGGTGCGGTTGTCGGCAACGTCACGCAACCAATCACCCAGAACGCTGTTGCTCTCCACGGCACTTACGTCGGTCGCCGCCAAAACGGCCCATCCTCCGGCTTTCGGGCGGATCAAAAATGCCAAACTGTGCTGATGGAGCCGTGCGGTTTCATTGACCAGATAGTGAGCCAGAGTTTTGGGGTCACGATACGCGCGGACTTCTCGTTCGACCAACAACGCCGCGGACAAATGCAACAAACGGCTATCGACGCTTTCCGTTTTGGGACGCGGGGTATTCATTGGCCCCCTCCTGTGGATGAAGCGAAATAGGCCACCCCACTTTGTCCCGGCAACAGTTCCGGTGTCTCTCCGGTCAAAATGCCTTCAATTTTGACCGTCTGGCTTGCCGCATCGACGGCTGCACCAACACGATCAATTGATCCTGAGTAGCGTTTGCCGCTGCCGCTCGGCACGAAAGTGAACGGCGCTTGGACCGTGATCCAGGACAGCCACGCAGCCGGGGCGATGATTTTCACCCGTAAGGCGCCAGCCCGTCCAATCCGCACGATCGGAGTTTTGGTGTCGACACTTTCGAACTGCCGCACGTCTTGAGACAGCACCACACCGTCATAGGGCGCTATGATGTAACACAATCGCGCCCGGCTTTTTGCCACATCTAACTGGGCCCGTGCCTTTGCCAAGGCCGCTTGTGCCAAAGCCAAATCCAACGCACCCGCAGCCTTAAGCTTATCCAGGCGTTTGGCATTTTTCAGTTCGGCCGCAGCACCTTCGACGCTTGCGGCGGCGACACTTTGCTCAGCTTCGAGAATATCACAGGCAAAGCCCGCCAGCGTGTCGCCTTTCACAAAGCTTTGCCCTTCTTCAAAAGGCAAGTCAGTGAGGCGCCCGCTCATTTTCGAAGACAAAACGACTTCGTCCTTGGCCTGCAGGATCGCATGGGTGGAGAGGTCCGAACGAGCCGACTGGGCCTGACTTGGAGAGCCAGCCAAACAAAAAGCCAATGTCGTGATGATCACGAACCGCATCATTGCGATGCACCTTTCCCGTTCTCTTCAGACTTACAGGTCCAGGTTTTCACGAACGAAACCGATGAACATGGAAAAGACGTCAGTTTCTTGTGTCTGGTCCGGCGCAGAGTTGTCGTTGGCAGCCTGAACAGGAGCGGCTTGTTCCGCCATTGCGTCGTTATCGCTACCGCCGTCAGCAAAATACTGACGCTTGAACATCCCGTTATTTCTCCAGGCGTTTTCCGTTTCCGCAATGGCCGTGGCCAGTGTTTTGACATCCCGCGTATTGGGCAGGTCGTTGTAGATGTTTACGCCGCTGGAAAACATCAAACGTCCCAGAGCATTTTGCACTTGGCCGTACTGTTCGTCCCGGCGGAGCTTGGACACAAGGCTGTCGAGTTCCAGCTTGATCAATTGCAGCTCACCCATGTTTCGGGCATTGGACTGACTGCGTTGAAGCTTTTCAATCTGCTCGTTGACATCCGCTAGCGCATTCGTCGTCGAAAAGGTGGTTACGGCCTCGTCGTAATCCAGATACGCAATGTTGACCTGTGCCATTACGGCCATACCTAGGGTTTGGCGGCGCAGCAGGCTGACCGTTTCCTGTTTTTGCGCAATTTCAACTTCACCCGTTCCCCTGAGAAAATTGAGAAGGTTCCACGAAACCTTCAGTCCCATTTCGTTCCAGTTTTGGTGCAGGAGGTACTTGTTGCTGTCAAAGTTGGTCGAGTATGAAAACTCAAGCCCCGGGAACATCCGGGCAATGGATTTTTTGATTTCCAGAGCCGCGATGCGTTGGTTGTAGCCCGCTTCGATGATTTCCGGACGGGACTGAAGCGCAATCAAGCTTAAGCGTTCCGGCGTTGCGCCAATGTCTTTGATCGGTTGCGGAGTTACGTCGGGCACTTCCAAACGGTAATCCGTTGACGGCACAATATTCATCAGCTTCGCCAACTCCATTTTGGATTGAAGCAGGCCTTTGCGGATTGTACGCAACTGTAACAACTTGTCGTACAGTTCGCGTTTGTAGCTCAACGTATCAAGTGGGTCTTGCAAGCGGTCGACCTGAATCCGGTTGGCGGTTTCGATCGCCGCGTTGACACGCAGCAACATGGATGTGACTTGATCCAGCAACCGTTGCGATGCCACCGCACGCCAGTAAGCACTGCGGACATCTTGGAGGAGCTCACGCACAACGCGTTTGTGGCGCTCCTGGGCCATCAATGACTGGTTCGCAGTTTGTTTGAGGTTGAAATAATTGACCCCAAAATCGAGAACATTCCAGGTAAACCGCAGGTCTGCAGTTTGGTGTGCGTTTTCCGTGGAACTCGATGTTGTCAGGGATTCGTTGCCACTATCGACGGAAACACTATTCGAAGCCGACATGTTGGAACGCCGGCTGGTCGACGCAGAGGCGATGGCTTGGGGCAGAAAATCCCAGTATCCAGATGAAATGCGATCCCTGGTGATATCTTCTTCCAACGCATCCAAGCGGGTTTCAAAATTATAGATCAAGGCTCGGGCCATGGCCTCGTGCAGTGTGACGGCTTGGCCTGGCTCAAGTTCTTGTTTCTGAACCGCGTTCATGGTGTCGATCATCAGCTTTTGCCGTTCGCCAATGGTCAACGGTTCTGTCACCACGGCACAGCCCGTGACAAACAGTGTAAAAATCACAGTGGTGAACGACCTAGACAGGGTCGAGCGATGTTTCATTTCAGCTTCCCGGAAAGCGCACTTTAAATCATATTTTATGGTTATTGGGTTATGCCTGAATTAGACGCTCTTGCCAAATGTCTTTCGCCAGACGTCCCGCAGCCAGCTGATCAGAGAAACCGTCATGAGCTAACATGGGCCCATCGACTTGAGTTTCCTCGCCTTGGCCGTCTTGTTCGCCATCCAAGGCGGCGAGCAACTGCTGCATCCACTCAAGAGAGGCTTGCGGACCAGGCTGTCCCCCTTCTTCCGCTGATTGCCCTGTATCACCTTGGTTAGCGCCTTGCGGTTGCCCTGCGCCCGATACATCGCCTTCCAGAACAACAGGCTCGATGGAGATGACGGCGTCAACTTCTTGGCCATCCAGGCGCTTCATTTTAATTTTGACTTGGTATGTCGAGGTATCGTCATCGGGGCGCTCGCCCTTCAGGATCATCGTCCCCGTGGCCCCATCCGTTTCGATTCTCATCCATGCGGGTAAGCCTTCTTCAACCGAAACCGTGACCTTGCCTGCGCCACTGTTGTCTTTGGCTGAGATGACATAACTTTGGATGGCAGACACTTTACGCCCCGGACCATCCGCTCCATTGTCTTGTCCAGCCTGACCGGTGTCCAAGCTGTCCTGTGCTGTGGTCTGGTTGGTTGCTTGCGTGGCCGTGGCTTGGGCGGTCGCCTGGGTGGACGCAGCCGCCGCAATACTGGTCGCTGAACTGGACACGGAAATCGCGATGTCCTGTACCGTTTGCTGACTGGTGCCGATGCCGCTGAACATCACCGTGTTGGTCGACTGTGTCGCCGTTGTTTCGATCACCGTCTCCGTTGGCGGCTCTGGCGTTTGTGTCGGCGTCGGGGTAATCGGCGTCGTCACCACCGGAGACGCAATGGTCGGCGGTGGCGAGGTCGGTGCCGGCGGTGTCGGCGCCGGTGGCGTGGGTGTCGGTGCCGGCGGCGTGGGGCGCGGCACATGAACGGTTTCTTCGACATTGGTGACGTTGACCGTAATGGTCTGGACGGTTGTCCCACCCCGGCCGTCGGACACGGTCACCTCAACCACATAGCTGTTGTTTTCGCCCACATCCGTCGGGTTTTCATAATCCGGTGCAGATTTGAACGTCAGTGACCCGGTGGTCGGATCGATGGAAAATTTCCCACTGTCCTCACCGCCGGTAATCGAGAAGCTCAAAGTGTCACTATCCGCATCGGTCGCGGTCACGGTGGTCACAGTGGTGGTGTTTTCTTCAACCGTGATGGTTGCCGTTGATCCACCGCCGTTGGACGTGATGTCCGGAGCAGTGTTTGGTGTCACGTTGAACGTGATGGTGTTTGCCGAGGTCGAGTAGGTGCTGCCGTCATGGACCTGGAATTTAAAGTTGTCGTAGCCGTTGCCACTCTGATTGTTGGCCGGGACGAAACGCAGCTTTCCGGCATCAATGTCAGCCTTGGTGATTTCCTGGTTCAACGTCACGTCGACCCACGAGGTGCCGTTGTTGTATTGCAGCGTACCGTTGCTTTCCAAGGTCGTGATTTTGACCTTAGTCATCGCGTCGCCTTCGGTATCGCTGTATCCAAAATCACTGGCTTTGACGACGACGGATGTGTTCAGCGCCGTCGTCAAAGTTTTGTCCGCCGCCGTCGGTGCATCGTTCACCGCCGTGACGTCCACCTGCATGGTGTAGGCGGAAGAAGAGTAGGAGGTGCCGTCGGAGACCTTGAACCCGAAATGGTCGTAGTTGGTGCCGCTGGCATTTGCGGCCGGAACGAAGCGCAGTTTTCCGGCATCGATGTCGGCCTTGGTGATTTCCTGGTTCAACGTCACGTCGACCCATGAGGTGCCGTTGTTGTATTGCAGC